>JAFLEG010000199.1 GCA_017302195.1 Verrucomicrobiota bacterium | reverse complement strand
GGATACGACTTCCGGCTGCTCAAGGAGGTGCAGCGGGTCAACGCCGATCAGATGGACCGCTTCATCAAGAAGATCACCGACACCCTGTGGGTGCTGAAGGCGAAGCGGATCGGGGTGCTGGGACTGGCGTTCAAGCAGAACACAGACGATGTCCGCACGTCGCCCGCCATCGAGGTCTGCCAGCGGCTGGTCCGCGAAGGCGCCCAACTGCGGGTGTATGATCCGCAGGCCATGGAAAAGGCCAAGGCCCTGCTCCCCGAAGGTCCCCAGGTCACCTACGTGGCGTCCCAGGACGAGGTCCCCGAGGGCTGCGACGCCCTCGTCATCGCCACGGAGTGGCCCCAGTTTACCCAACTGGACCTCACGCGAACCCGGACCTCGATGAACACGCCCATCGTCATTGATGGGCGGAACCTCTTCGATCCGGAGGAAATGGAGCGCCTTGGATTCATCTACAAGAGCATTGGACGCGGGATCTGAGCAGGCGGGAAGCGTGGATCGCCCACCCCCCATCGCCGTGGCGGCCGGCCTGGTGTTCCAGGCCGGCCGCCTCCTGATCACCCGGCGTCCGGAAGGCGCCCACCTGGGCGGACTCTGGGAGTTTCCCGGCGGCAAGCTGGAACCGGGCGAAACCTGGGAGGCCGGACTGGCCCGAGAACTTCATGAGGAGCTCGGGATCACCGTGACCGTGGATCGCCTCGTCTGCGAGGTGACCCACGCCTATCCGGACCGCACCGTTCATCTGCGGTTCTTCGCCTGCCGGCTGGCGGCCGGCGAGCCGCGGGCCCTGGGCTGCGCGGCGTTCGCGTGGGTGAGGCGGGAGGATCTCGCCCGCCACGAATTCCCCCCGGCGGACGCCGCGGTGCTCGATGCCGTGCGGTCCGCGCCGGAATTCTCCGGCGAAAGCCTTTGACACTTTCGGTCGGGTTTCTATCGTCTCGCCCGCTCCGGTTTTTTGGGGTCGTAGCTCAGTTGGTAGAGCACCACAATGGCATTGTGGGGGTCGCAGGTTCGAATCCTGTCGGCTCCACCAAACCGGATCCGCAGGGCCCTATTCGGCCACCACACGGAACCATCCCCCGGTTCCCTCTTCGGTCGCAGGCAGCGTCCACTCCTCCACATGGGTCGTGAACCCGGCGTCCAGAGTGCGCACGGCGCTCCAGGCCTCCGAGAGCGTTGCCGAATGGTCGAGGCGGAATCGAAGTCCGGGAGTCACCAGGAACTGCACCGCCTCCGGCTCGCCGTTCGACGCGCGGCGGATCTCCACATGCAGCCGGCTGGCGGGATCCTGTGGATTCAACGCCAGACGGAACTCCTCGCCATTGGACCACCCGTCGGCATCCGCGTCGTCGCCCGCATCGGGAGTCCGGGGATCCAGCCGATGAGCGGTCTCCCAGGCATCGGGCAGGCCGTCGCCATCGGTGTCGGTGACATTGGATGCCGCCGGTGACGGACGGGGCAGCACATACACCCCCGCGCCGCCATCAGGAATGCGCCCCTGAGAGACATCACGCTGCTGGCGGGGATACAGCACCCGGTCCACCAGGCGGCCGTCCGGATGGCGCAGCAGGAGGACGCCGCCGGCCCCGGCGAGCCGGAAGCTCAGGTGATCATCGGACGGCAACGCAACGCCATCCGCCATCAATCGCAGGAATCCCCCCGGGCCGATGAAGGTCAGGGGCGGCAGGCGACTGTCATCCACGCCGTCCGAGATGAGCAGCCCGCCCACGTCGGCGGGATGCGTTCCCGGATGGAAGAGTTCAAGCCAGTCGGCGGTGTCCGTTCCGGAAGCGAGCCATTCGTTGATGCGCACACCGGCGGGATCGTCCAGCGGAGCGGCGCCGTTGGCGGCCCCCGGTGACGGCTCCACCAGGGTCCACGGCCCGGCCGGATCCGTGCGCCCCACCGGCCGGTCGGGCAACTGGGGACCAAAGGTGACGACATCCACCAGTCGCAGTCCGGAAGGTCCGGGTGCGAACAGCGCCACGGTCTCGCCTTCCTGCTGCAGCCCGAATCCGGTGTGAAGTCCCGGCGAGTTCCGGCGGCTGTCGCACCAGAGCACCAGATGGCCGCCGGACGGGATGCGGACGCCTTCGGGGATGACGTAGCGGGACGGCCGCTGCAGGTCATCGGTCACGGACCAGCCACCCAGCTCCACCGTGGTGTCGGACCGGTTGACCAGTTCGAGGTAGTCGGGACGGTCTGCGCCGTTGAGTACGCTGCCGGCGTTGACCGCCATCAGCTCATTCATCCGGACCGCGGCCCCGGGCTCGGCATCGAAGCGGAAGGACGACTCCGCCGACCAGGGCGAGGGATGGCCAAGCGCATCCACCTGCTGCGCCCGCCAGAAATAGGTTTCCCCCAGCACCAGCGGCTCCAGCGGCAGGGTCCATGAGGAAAGCGGGCCGGTGTTCGTCACCGTCAGCACCGGGTCGAACCAACTTCCCGAAGCTCCGCGCAACTGCCAAACCGTCGCGGCATGCAGCACGACCGGATTGGTGCTGTAGCGGTAGCTGGAAAGCACCAGTGACGCTCCCGGGCCGATGATGGCACCCGGCTCGGGAAAGGAGTTGGTGGGGCGGAGCGGGCGGGTGAAGTCTCCCATGGCGAGCTGCTGGTTGACGTTCCGCTGCCGGTTAACCGCCCAGTTCCTCGTGCTGCTCGGCAGTCCGAGGGCGGCCAGGTTCTGGGGATCCAGCAGGGTGTTGTTCAGCCACCAGGCGCGGATCCGAAAGTCATCCCGGAATGCGGCCATCACGCTTTGCTTGAAGTAATTCGGGCCTGCGAACGGATTGCCGTTGAAGATGGACCCCGAGGTGGACTGGCTTTCGAACTGGTCATCGAAGTCCCAGGGCAGCATGGCCCAGCGTCCGTTGGACTGCTGCCAGAGGAAGTAATTGTGCATGGTGTCATCCCACACCCCCTGCCAGTTGAAGAGCGCGATGTGGGTCAGTGTCTTCTCCAGATCCCATTCGGCCGTGAAGTAATCGCGGAGGCGGTTCGTGGTCGCCCCGGTCGGATTGGCGGTGGAGTTGTTCCGGGCGGCCCACAGGTTGGTCAGCATGCGGCCGAAGGCGAGGTGTCCCTTCCAGCCATGCATCTGGAGCGTGTAGTTCCATTCGTAGCGCTGCAATGGGGTCCAGTAGGTCCGGCCACCTCCGGTCCGCGCCGGCAGCCGCACCCCGTTGCCTGGACCATAGGGCCCCAGCGACGGGTCGAAGATCCCCTGGGACTTGTAAAACTCCCCGGCAGGCTCCGCATCCGACGTTCCGCGGGCCGCGGCCTCCTCCGCATGATGACGTTCCAGAAGAAAGCGGTCGTACTCCTCCTGGGCGAGCCGCCGGAGCGGCGAGGCGGTGGCGGAGCCGTTCATGTAGAGGTTGATCCACCAGGTGCGGGACGTCGGCAATCCGGCGGCCCGGAACACCGCATGGCCGGAGACGGTCTTCTGGTCCTTGTCGGTCAGGAAGAGGCTCTCGCGTCCCTCGAAGCGCGCATAGTCGGGGAACTGGATCTTGTAGGACCTGCGGTTCACATCCCGGCGAAACTGGCTTCCATGGTGACGCATCTGGATGTCGTACACCCGTCCGTCCGCGACAAAGAGGGCCGGCTGGGTGGCATTCCACGAAGGGCGCGGGAGTCCCGGCGGGTCCGGGCGCATGACCCGGCGCGGTTCCGCGCTGATGTTGGTGCGAAGGATGGTCAGGCTGGCGCTCGAGATGAACACATCATAGGCCGGGGTGGAGGGGGTTCCACGGTTCGGTGACACAAACCAGCCATGCCAGGAATACGGGTCGTCCGGACGCGGGGAGACCACCCCATCCCCGTCCCCACGGTCCGCGCGGATCCGGTACCGGATCACGGTCCGGGCCGGGTGCCCGGGGACCTCCGCCTGGAATCGGGCATCGAACCCGCTGCCCACCGGCCACAGGGGGGTACGGTGGATCGTTTTCAATGGAACGTTGAGATCCTCGACAAACCATTCCAGGGCGGCCTCCCGGACGCCCTCGCCCGTGGTGAAGACGCATTCCACCCGCACGGGCTGCCCCGGACGGATCAGCACGGCGCCATCCGCGGCCTGCCGCACATCCCAGGCGACCACCACCGGACGCGGCACTTCCCGCGATACGGCATTGGCCGCGCCGGGGGAGGGACCGGGATTCAGGGGTGAGGCCAGCCAGTTGGCCGGGTCGCCGGAAGGATGGGTTGGGCTCACGCGCTCCAGGGACCGCCCCCGATACTGCACGCTCAATCGCGGGATGCCGTTCCACTTTTCATCGGCCCCCAGGCCATCCGCCGCGCCGGCCCACGGCGGGGAATCCTGATACTCGACCGAGTCCACCACCGCACCGTCCGCATCGCGCAGGGTGACCGATTCCCGCTGGTTGCTGAGCGTTCCGATCCAGGGCCCCCACACCGATCCCGCCGCCAGGCCGTACACGGTGGCAATCCGGTCGGGATGCCCGCTGATCACCAGATGGCCTCCCGCGGGAATCTGGCTTGCTGCGGGGAAGACATAGTTCACACCGCCCGTCACGCTCCACCCCGCAAGCGACACCGGATCGGTCCCGGTGTTGCGGAGCTCCAGAAACTCATGCACGTCCTCCGTCAAATCCAGCGCAGGCACCCCCGAGGGGGAGAAGGCAGGCTCCTCCACCGGGTGGTAATGGATTTCGTTGAGGACGACGGATCCGCGCACGCTGAATGCGAGGACGACCAGGACCGGCAGGATCTGCCGCAGGACAGGAGACAACATGAGGTGGGACGCCCACAACGGTGACAAACCGGTGACAAAACGCCAGCCCCGCCTCCACACTCACGGTGCAATAGTGGGTCGTTGGTGTGAGGCCTCTTCCGGTGAGTTTGGCCCCGCGTGTCCAAGGTGATGATGAAGCACCTCATCCCTGCGGCGGCTCCAAGGTCCGCCTCCCCGCTTCGCCCGTCTGAAATTCAATTTCCCCGCCCTGGCGCTGCATCTCCGCGGAGAGCACCCGGCGCAGTTCCGCGTCCGCCATCTCCAGCAGTCCGCTCTCGCGGGCGTCCTGCTCGACCATCTGCTGCAGTTCCTGGTGGACCATCGCCCGGTCCTGCGGCGTGATGCGGTTCCACCAGCCGTCGTTCTCCCGGGCCGGATGGATGGTGTCGAGGTGGACGGACAAAATCCGCGGACGCGGCAGCGTCACCCGGGCGCGGCGTCCGGTGCGGTCCACCTCGATGTCCAGGGGCTGGCTCAGATCAAACCCCACGCTGACGGTGAACTGCGCGGAGACGTCCATGCGCTTGGTGCTCCAGAGGCGCTGGTTGGCCCAGGCATGACGCCGCTCCAGGGACTGCTTGACCAGGACCAGTTCCCGCGTGGACCGCGGCGCCTCGATCCGGGTCTCCCCCGCCACGGTGACCCGGGGCTGCAGATTGAAGGTGTCCCGCAGCACCCGCGCCAGCCCCTCAGCCACCTGGGTGGCGGCATCTCCGGAGGCCCGGACCACCGCCACCCCGGCCTGGCCCGCCTCCCGCACAATCCGCCAGACCGCCCAGAACACGAGGCCCAGCACCACCACCACGACGGCGACCATCGCCGGAAAGAACCAGGGATCATTCGGAGAAGGCATGCCGTCGATATCTCCAAGGACACCGGGAGACCAACACGGGTCAAGCCGGGATTCGGATCCTCGCTCAAGCCGATCAAATCCTGCGTGTGTTTTCTCCCGGCGCGGCCATTACCGGACGGAAGCGGCCGATTGCCCAGTGACATGCAGGCCGGCGTCATGGTCCCCTTCCCCAAGCCATGTTCGCCCCCAAGACGCTTCGATCCCTGATCCTGGCCCTCGCAGCCGCCGCGCTGGCCGTGGGGAGCACCGCGCAGACACCGGCGCCGAGCCCTGCCGCCGCGAGTCCGCTGGCGATTCCCGAGTCCGATGCGGGACTCCCGGGGGACGGCCCGATCCGCCGGTACGACTGGTTCCGCAAGCTGTGGCTGGAGAAGCGCACGGCCTGGGCCGCGCCTGAACGGCAGGCGCGTGACCGGGGGGCGGTGGTCTTCCTCGGGGACTCGATCACCCAGGGATGGGGCGATGACCTCCGAGGCGCGTTCCCCGGGCTCAAGGTGGCCAACCGCGGCATCAGCGGCGACACCACCCGGGGCGTGCTGCTCCGTCTGGAAGGCGACGTGCTTGCGCTGGAACCGTCGGCCGTGGTCCTGCTGATCGGCACCAACGACCTGGAGGAGGGCGCCACGCCCGAAATCATCGCGGCCAACCTGAAGCTCATTCTCGCCGCCCTCTGGAAGCAGAACCCGAAACTGCCGGTCGTCCTGAACCCCGTGTTTCCCAGCGCGGCGTCCAAGAAGCGTCCTGCGGACCAGATCCGGAAGGTCAACGCCCTCTACGCCGCCGCGGTCAAGGGGGATGCCCGCGTGCTGATGCCGGACACCTGGACCCTCTTCGCAGGTCCGGATGGCGATGCGCGTCCGTCCGAGTTCCCCGACCTCCTGCATCCCAATGCCGCGGGATACGCCCAATGGGCGGCGGCGCTGCGTCCGGTGCTGGCGACCCTGGGATTCCTGGAGACCGAACCCGACCCCTTCGCACCCGAACCGGGATTTGAGAGCCTTTTCAACGGACGCGATCTCACCGGCTGGCAGTTTCGCATCACGCCGGAATCCGACCGGCAGGCGGCGCGCAACTGGCAGAAGAACGATCCCAACGCCCCGCCCTGGCCGTTCTACGAGTCGCCGCAGCGCTTCGACGGACTGGACCGCAGCAGTGACGGGCGCTATGTGGCAAAAAATGGTCGTCTGGTGGTGACCTTTCCGCCCGACGGCCGGCGCATCCAGCAGCTCTGGACCACCCGGGAGTTTCCCGGGGACTTCATCCTCAAGCTGGAGTTCCGGGCCACGCCCAACGCCGACAGCGGCGTGTTCATCCGGGGCAACCAACTCCAGTGCCGCGACTATCCGCTCGCCGGCCCCTACAAGCAGCTCACCCGGTACAGGCCCCAGGACTGGAACGAACTGGTCATCGAGGTCACCGGACAGACCGCCCGCTGCACCTGCAACGGGGAGGTCCTGGAGGCCGCCTTCAAACTGCCACCCACCGGCCCCATCGGACTGGAGGGCGACCTCGGCCAGATGGAGTACCGCCGCATCCGGTTGAAGGAACTTCCCTGACCCATCCGGAGGCTTTCTCCACACCCGAAGGCCCAACCCTTTGTGCCCTTCGTGTCCTTGGTGTGAGGCTCTCCCGGTTCGGACTGCGTTTTGAACGGGCTCCGCCTTGAAGGCGCGGCTACCTTGCTTTCAATGCGTCGCTGTTCATTGGCGTTGGGAATCCTGCTGGCGGGCGGCCTCTTGGCACGTGCGGAGGTGACCTACCGGGACTGGGACCAGCCGCCGCACCGCTATTTCGAGCGGACGCCTTCCGACCGGTTTTCACGCCTGCGCCAGGCGCTGGAGTCCGGCGAGGCACCCCTGGACCGCAGCAACGA
>JAFLEG010000198.1 GCA_017302195.1 Verrucomicrobiota bacterium | reverse complement strand
GCAGCACCACTTCACGCGCCGCGACGGGATCCTCCCCGGTCTGGATATTGACGTCGGTGATTGCCGGCGGACGGTGATGGAGCAGCAGCTCGGCCAGCGACTCCAGACGGGCGCGGTACCGGTCCAGGCGCCGATGATCCCGCCGCATGCCGCAGTAATGGCAGTTCTCCCGGCAAAAGTTGGACGCCTCGACCACCGCTCTGAGAAAGACCGCGGATCCAAAGCGCTCCCGGGTCGCCGCCGCCGCCGCCGCATGATGCGCCTCCTGGGCGCGTCCCGCCGCGGTCACCTCCCCGTGCGTTGGCACCCAGTCACTCGACACGCCCGCCGGTGTATCCGTCCGGTGCCAGAATGTCGAATGTCCGTGCCGGAGGGATGGCAATAGAATTGGCCTTTGCCGGTGGGCACCCGGTGGCTAGCGTGACCGCTCTTTTGAGGTCAGCGATGAGTGATCAGCCGGATTACAAGAACAGCCTGAACCTGCCCCGCACGGAGTTCCCGATGCAGGCCGGTCTCGTGCAGCGGGAGCCGCAGCGGCTGGCCCGGTGGGAGTCGGAGCGCCTCTATCAGCGCATCCAGGAGGCCCGGGCCGGAGCGCCGCGCTTCGTGCTCCACGATGGGCCGCCCTTCGCCAACGGCGATGTGCACATCGGCACCGCCCTCAACAAGATCCTCAAGGACCTGGTCATCCGCCACGAGTCCCTGCGCGGACGCCAGGCGCCCTACGTCCCGGGCTGGGACTGCCACGGGCTGCCCATCGAATCCAAGGTGACGCAGGAGCTGCGCGCCGCCGGACGGTCGGATGCCGACGCCGCCACCATCCGCACCGAGTGCGAAGCCTATGCCCGGCGCTTCATCGAATCGCAGCGCGTCCAGTTCAAGCGGCTGGGGGTGCTCGGCGACTGGGAGAATCCCTACCTGACCCTCGACCGGCAGTACGAGGCCGACGAACTCGGGCTGCTGGCCGATCTCGTCGAGCGCGGCTTCGTATACCGCGGCAAGAAGCCGGTGTATTGGAGCATCCCCTTCAAGACCGCCCTCGCCGAGGCGGAGGTGGAGTACGCGGACCACGTCAGCCAGAGCGTCTATGTGCGCTTCCGGCTGAAGGGGGAGCCCAACACCTTCGTGCTGATCTGGACCACCACGCCGTGGACCCTGCCGGCCAACCTCGCCGTGGCCTTCAACCCGTCGTTCCACTACTCGCTGGTGATGGTGGAAGGCGGGACTTACCTGGTGGCGAATCCACTCCTGTCCGCCGTGTCGCAGAAGCTGGGATGGGAGAGCTACCAGATCGTCCGGACGGTCCAGGCCGAGGAGCTGGCCACGCTGGAGTACGAGCATCCCTTCTGCGAGCGGACCGGACGCCTGCATCCGGCGGGCTTCGTCACCAGCGACACCGGCACCGGCTTCGTGCACATCGCCCCGGGTCACGGTATGGATGACTACCAGCTCGGCCTCCAGGTCGGGCTGCCGATCTACTGTCCGGTGGACGACGACGGACGTCTCACCGTCACCCGCGACCTGCCGCGGGAACAGCAACTGCCGGAATCCCTCGTCGGCAAGTCCACGCTGCCGAAGAACCACCGTTCCGAGGCCAACGACGGGGTGCTGGCCCTCCTGACCGAGCGTCAGGCGCTGGTGCATCGTGAAGACTACCACCACAGCTATCCGCACTGCTGGCGCTCCAAGACGCCCATCATCTTCCGCGCCGTGGACCAGTGGTTCATTCACGTGGATCATCCGGTGGACGAAATCCCGTTCCGGCAGCGGGCGCTGGACGCCATCGGACAGGTCCAGTGGGTTCCCGACTGGGGCCGCAACCGCATTCAGGGCGCGGTCACGACCCGTCCGGACTGGTGCATCTCCCGCCAGCGTTCCTGGGGCGTGCCGATCCCGGCCTTCTATGATGCCGCGGGCGAACCGATCCTGACTGCAGCCATCGTCCGCAAGGCGGCGGCCCTGGTCACGGCCCACGGGAGCAATGTCTGGTTCGCCACCCCGGTGGCCGAACTGTGGCCCCAGTGTCGTCCTGAGGACTGGTCCGGACCCGAAGCTGTCCGCAAGGGCCTGGACACCCTCGACGTGTGGATTGATTCCGGCAGTTCCTCACGTGCTGTGCTCATGCAGCGTTCGGAGCTCGCCCACGCGGGAGATCAGGTCCGGCGCTGGCAGGCCGACATGTATCTCGAGGGTTCCGACCAGCACCGCGGCTGGTTTCAGTCCTCCCTGCTGCTGTCCCTCGCCGGCAACGGCGCACCGCCCTACCGGACCGTGCTCACCCACGGCTTCATGGTGGATGAGGACCGCGAAAAGATCTCGAAGTCCAAGCAGGGCGCCGGCGGCTACCAGAAGCCCCAGACTGCCGACCGCTACGTCAAGGAGCACGGCGCCGATGTGCTCCGGCTCTGGGTCGCCTCCCAGGATTACCGCAACGACATCGTGGTCAGTGAAGAGCGGTTGAAGAAGGTGGGCGAGACCTACCGGCTGATCCGCAACACGCTGCGCTACCAGCTCAGCAATCTTTACGACTTCGATCCGGCGGCGCACGCGGTGCCTGCCGAGCGCCGGACCCCGCTTGACCGCTGGATTCTGTCCGGCTTCGCCGCCCTGGAGGCCGAGGTGGCCGCGGCGTATGAAGCGCATGAGTTCCATGCGGTGTACCAGAAGCTGTCGCAGTTCATCGCCGTGCAGCTCAGCGCGCTGTACCACGACGTGGTCAAGGACCGCCTCTACACCGATCCCGCGGGCTCCGCCCGCCGGCGCAGCACCCAGACCGCCCTGCATCACATGGTGGGACGCCTGTGCCAGATGCTCTCACCCCTCCTGGTGTTCACCGCCGAGGAGGCCTGGGAGTTCATTCCCGGACGCCCGGACACCTCGGTTCACCTCTCGGTCTGGCAGCCGGGCGCGGCGGTGGTGGACACCGTACTCCCGCCGCTTCTGGCCTTGCGGGAACGGGTTCTCGGCGATCTGGAGCGGGCGCGTCAGGCCAAACAAATCGGCAAGGCGCTCGACGCCGTGCTCCACCTCGGGCTTTCCGGGGACGACCTCGCCGCCGCCCGGGCACACCCGGAGGTCCTGCGGGAAATCCTCAATGTGTCCGCGGTCGAGATCTCGGAAACCTCCGAGGCTTCGGTGCGTGTCCAGCCCGCTGCGGAGGCCGGCCGGCGGAAGTGCGATCGCTGCTGGCATTGGGAGCTGGATATCGGCGCGACCCCGGCCCATCCCATGATTTGCGGCCGTTGCGTGACCGCGGTGTCGGTGGCGTAATGCATCCCTCGTGACGCTGGAAGCGGTCCTGCAGGAACTCGCGGCCCGGGCGACTCCGTCCACCCGGTGCACCTACCTGCGTCACGGAGCGCCCGAACCCCTCTTCGGCGTGCGCATCGGCGACCTGAAGCCGCTGCAGCGGGCGCTGAAGGGGCGTCAGGAACTGGCCCTGGAACTCTACGCCACCGGCAACTCCGACGCGATGTACCTGGCCGGCCTCATCGCCGATGGCTCGAAAATGACCCGTGCCCAGCTCAACCAATGGGCCGCCGGCGCAAGCTGGCACATGATTGCCGGCACCATTGTCCCGTGGGTGGCCTCCGAGCATCCCGCCGCCATGGAACTCGCCGGTCGCTGGATCGAGTCCCGGCGCGAGCTGACCGCGATCGCCGGTTGGTCCACCCTCACCGCGCTCACCGCCACCCGCCCCGACGCCGACCTGCCCATGGATCGCCTGGAATCCCTGCTCGACCGCTGCCGGACGACCCTCCATGACGCCCCGAACCGCGTCCGCTATGCCATGAACAACTTCGTCATCGGCTGCGGCACCTACGTCGCGCCCCTTGCCGAGCGCGCGCTCGACACCGCCCGCCGCATCGGCCCGGTCACCGTGGATCTTGGGAACACCGCCTGCCAGGTACCGGAGGCGCCGTCCTACATCCTCAAGTGCCGCCGCGGTGCCGCCGTCGCCCCCAAGCGCAAGACCACACGGTGTTGAGCTGTCGCGGCACCCGTAAAACGCCGCTTGCAATCCCCCGGCCCTTCCACCATTTATCTCGCCGTCTTCGAGCGCGAGCGTAGCTCAGCCTGGTAGAGCGTCACCTTGCCAAGGTGAATGTCGAGGGTTCGAATCCCTTCGCTCGCTCCAAGTTTTCCACCCCGGGGTTGTCACCAATCCCGGGGTTTTGCTTTCCCGGGTCCGCCGTCACTCGGGAACCGCCCGATCACCGCGGCCGCCTCCGAAGCGGATCCATTTCTCGAACTCCACGATCAGAAAGACCACGAAGCCGGCCAGTGCGACGTGGCCCCAGGTTTCAATCCTCACCGGCGCGGTGTGGAACCAGCGATTCATCAACGGCAGGTAGTTGAACAGGAGCTGCACGGCGGTCATGGCGGCGATGCCGATCCAGATCCAGCGGTTGGTGAACCAGCCGGTGTGCAGGACCGAGGAGGTCAGGGAACGACAGGTGAACAGATAGAACGCTTCCACCACCACGATGAGATTGACCACGATGGTGCGCGCCTCCGCGATCGTCGCCCCCTGGACCCGCTGCTCCCAGGCGAAAAGCCCGTAGCCGGCGCCGAGCATCAGGATCGAGACGAGTGCGGTGCGCAGGATGAGCGGCAGCGTCAGCAGGGGTCTCCGGGGGTCCCGGGGCGGACGCTGCATCAGGCCCGGCTCCCGGGGTTCGAATACCAGCATCAGTCCGAGGAGCACCGCGGTGGTCATGTTGATCCACAGGAGGTGGATCGGGAGGATCGGCAGCTCGGTGCCCAGCAGGATGGCCGCCAGCAGCAGCAGCCCCTCGCCCCCATTCGTCGGGAGGGTCCACACGATGAACTTGACCAGGTTGTCGAAGACGTTTCGCCCCTCCTCCACCGCAGCCTCGATGGAGGCAAAGTTGTCATCCAGCAGCACCATGGCGGCCGCGCCCTTGGCGACATCGGTGCCGGCGATGCCCATGGCGACGCCGATGTCCGCCTGCTTCAGCGCCGGCGCGTCATTGACGCCGTCGCCCGTCATCGCAACCACGTGGCCCCCCGCCTGCAGTGCGCGCACCAGGCGCAGCTTCTGCTCCGGCGCCACCCGGGCGAAAACCGCGGTCTCGTCGGCGATCCGCGGCAGGGCCTCATCGGGAATCCTTGCCAGGGCCTCACCAGAAACCGCCCGCAGGCGACCGTCCGGTTCCGCCGCTCCCTGGAGACCCAGTTGGGCGGCAATCGCCGAGGCGGTGACGGCATGATCCCCGGTGATCATCTTGACTGCGATCCCTGCCTGTTGGCAGTGCCGCACGGCCGCGGCGGCCTCCGCACGGGGAGGATCCATCATGCCCTGGAGCCCCAGGAACACGAGCCCTCCGGCGATGTCCTCGGGACGCAGCCCCGGGTGGTCCTCCGGCAATTGCCTCCGTGCGAAGGCGAGAACCCGCAGGCCCTCGGAGGCCATGCGGTCCGCGGCCGTGCGGATGGACGGCGCATCCAGGGGCACTTCGAAACCCCCGGAATCCAGCGCGCTGCCGCACCGCTCCAGGAGGCGGTCGAGGGCCCCCTTGAGATACACGATCCTCGGACGGCCCTCGTGCATCGTGGCCATGTACATGTGCTGCGATTCGAAGGGAATGACATCCAGTCGGGGTGCCGCTGCGACTTCTGACGCGTGCGGAAGGCCGCCCTTCTGTGCGGCCACCAGGAGCGCTGCCTCGGTGGGATCCCCCTGCACCTTGGGACGTCCCGACGGATCCAGCACCAGCAGGGTGTCATTGCATAGCAACCCCGCCCTCAGCGTCTCCGCGAGGGACGGGATGGCAGCAACCTGGACCTCCCGCCCTCCTTCCTGCACCTGCCCTTCCGATGCGTAGCCGCTGCCCGTGAACTGAAACCACCGTCTGCCGGCATGCACCTCGCGGACGGTCATCTGGTTTTCGGTGAGCGTGCCGGTCTTGTCGGAACAGATCACCGTGGTGCTGCCGAGGGTCTCCACCGCGGGGAGTCTGCGAATGATGGCCCGGCGCGCGGCCATCCGGTTGACCCCGATCGCCAGGGTGATGGTGACCGCAGCCGGCAGTCCCTCGGGAATGGCACCCACCGCAAGCGCGATGGCGGCCATGAACATGTCGGCCGCCGGATTTCCGCGCATCCATCCGAGCAGGAACGTGAGCACGGCCAGCGCCAGGATGACATAGACCAGGATCTGGCTGAACCGATGGATCTTCCGCGTCAGCGGTGTCATCAGGTCCTCGGAAGCGGCGATCAGGGAGGCGATCCGGCCCGTTTCGGTGCGGTCGCCGGTGGCGACCACCACCCCTTCCGCCTGACCGTACGTCACCAGGGTGCCGGCAAAGGCCAGGTTGTTGCGGTCGGCCAATCCGGTGGACTCGGCCAGGGCTCCCACGGACTTTTCGGCCGGCACAGACTCCCCGGTGAGGGCGGCCTCCTCACATTGGAGGTTGCGCACCGTGATCAGGCGCAGGTCCGCCGGAACCTGGTCCCCCGACTGCAGAAGCACCACGTCCCCCGGCACCAGGTCCGCGGCGGGAACCCGCTGGCGCCGACCCTCGCGCCGCACCGTCGCCTCGGTCCGGAGCATGCGGGACAATGCCTGGATGGCCCGCTCCGCACCCGCCTCCTGGATGTACCCCACGACGGCGTTGATCACCACCACGCCTGCGATGACGGCGGCGTCCACGTACTCGCCCAGGAGCGCCGCCTTCAGGGACGCCACCAGCAGCACATAGACCAGGAGTTGATGGAACTGGAGGAGGAACCGCTTCCAGGCCGGCACGCCGGCCCGGGCCGTCATCGCGTTGGGTCCGAATTCCGCCTGACGCCTCCGGACCTCCGAGGGTTCCAACCCGGAGGCCACACGGCTTCCGAGGCTCCCTAGCGCGTCCTCGCCGGACATCGCGTGCCAGGGCGGAGTGGATGCGGAGGTTGGCATGGCGCCAAGGGTGCCTCGGATTGGAAGCCGGACAAACCGAAGTCATTCCGCGGATGACACTCCGGCAATCCGGGCCAATGGGTTCACCGGGCGGTGCTCGCCGCATTCGTGTCCTCCGCCAGGCAGTAAAGATACCGCTCGCCGCGCAGGTAGAGTTCGCTGCCGGCCAGTGCCGCCGAGGCGCTGAAGGAATCGTTCAGGCGGTTGATCGCCAGGGTCGGATTCTCTCCGTCGAGTCCCAGCACGACCGTGACGCCATCGCGGCCTGTGACGTAGAGGCGGCCGCCGCCGGCCACCGGGGAGGAGAAGATGTGGTCCTGAATTCCCTCCAGACGCAGCGGTTCGAGGCGGGGACGTCCGGTCGCCGGATCAAGGCGAGACAGCACGTTCTGGTTGTGGCGGATGACGTACAGGGTGTCGCCCGCCACCAGGGGCGATGGCACGTATGGGGTCATGCGGTTCAGGCGCCAGACCACGTTGGTGGTGGCGGTGATGTCGCCCCGCGCATCCGGCCAACGCACCGCCATCATGGCCTGCTGGTAGTAGCTGTTTCC
>JAFLEG010000197.1 GCA_017302195.1 Verrucomicrobiota bacterium | reverse complement strand
GCAACGCGCTGGCGGACGCACTCCAACGGCTTTTGGATGCAGGCATCAATTTAGACGGCGCAAGCGATCACGGCGTGAGCGAGGCCATCTATCTGCGAGATCCGGACCAGAACGGAGTCGAACTGTATTGGGACAAACCAATCGCGGAGTGGCCGCGTACCTCGGACGGGGGCTTGGTGATGTTCACACGCCCGCTCGACCTGGAGGCGCTGCTTGGGCAGGGGGCCAGGAGTCCACGATGAGCAACCTAAGCGTCCCATCCCGGAAGCGCAGCGAATGGCCTCTGCACCGACCGTTTGGACGTCGCGGGAGTTCGCGAACGCTCGGAACGCTCCTCCTCCCCCGAGGCCATCGCTGGGCGAAGAAGCGGAGCGGATGAACAACCTCAACTTCCATTGGAGTGTGGATGGTGCTGAACACGGGATTGAAATGGCCCGCGTCGAAGGCACCCGTGGCGGCTCCTTCGTATTTGGAGAGGAGCAGGCAACGAGAGCCATCGCCATTCCGCAGTTCTTCATGGGGACCGTCCCGGTGTCCCAAGCTTTGTGGACGCAGGTAATGGGTGCCGACAGCAATCGCTCGCGCTTTCGCGGCGAGCTCAGGCCGGTCGAGCATGTATCGTGGCACGACATCACCGGTGCCGATGGGTTCCTCCGTCGGATCAACGCCGGTCCGATCGCTGTGGAAATGGCGCGTCAGGTGGGCGGCGCCGGGGTGGGCTTTCGATTGCCATCGGAAACCGAATGGGAATATGCCGCCCGGGGCGGGCCGCGCTGGGCCGACGGATTTCAATTCAGCGGCAGCAACGACATTGAAGCCGTCGCCTGGTATGAAAGGAACAGTGGCGGGCCGCGGGAACCGGGTTTCTGGGAGCGGAGACCTCGATCCAATCATCGGCTCGGCACGGAAACCCATGATGTGGCCCTGAAGGCGCCAAACCAACTGGGCATTTACGACATGTCCGGCAATGTCTGGGAGTGGTGCCAGGACTGTTTTGCAGGTGACACCAGCGTCGCTCCAACCGACGGCACTCCGTTTGTAGGCGACGGCCCGGAGCGCGTCCTTCGTGGCGGATGTCACCACAACTGGGCCATCCACTGCACGGTCTCCAAGCGTTACGGGATCGCGGCCGAACACCGTGACGAGTGCGTGGGATTCCGCCTGGCGCTGTCCGTCAGGCAGATCGCGTGACCAAACTGGGCGCGCAGAATGGGGCGGGCGCGGAGGGGTGAGCTGGCTGCGGTCAACTCATCAGGACTTTGCCAGGTCCTTTCGGGGGAACAGGGGGACCGGATCGCCAATGGTGTGGCCGGGAGCGAGGCCGCCCCAGGCCGCCAAGGCCAGGCGGTCCGGTGCGCCTTCGAGCCGCAGTTGGGCAAAAATGCGGCCGGCGGTGTCGGGCATGAAGGGCCAGAGCAGCACGGCCAGGATGCGGCAGACTTCCACCAGGTTGTAGAGCACCTCGTCGAGGCGGGCGGCCTGGGCCGGGTCCTTGGCGAGGGTGAAAGGCCGGGTCTGATCCACGTATTGATTGGCCCGGTTGACCAATCCCCAGACGAGGACGAGGGCTTCCTGCAATCCGTGGTGGTCGAGCGCCGCGGTGGTATCGCGGACCGTGGCTGCGGCTTCAGGAGCCAGATCCTGGGAGACCGCGGGCACCACGCCTCCGCGGTATTTGCGCAGCATGCTCACCGAGCGGTTCACCAGGTTGCCGAGTCCGTTGGCCAGCTCGGCATTGTACCGGGCGCGGAATCCGTCGTCGGTCCAATTGCCGTCGGGTCCGATGTCCAGTTCCCGGACGACGTAGTACCGGAAGGCGTCCAGACCCCATTCGGCGATGACGGCGAGCGGGTCCACGACGTTGCCGGTGGACTTGCTCAGCTTGGCACCATCCTTTTGCCACCAGCCGTGGGCCAGCAGCGTGGCCGGCAGGGGGGCGCCCAGCACCTTCAGCATCACCGGCCAGTACACGGCGTGGAATTTCAGGATGTCCTTGCCGATGAGGTGGACGTCGGGCGGCCAGGCTTCAGGACCGCCGGTGGGCGCCTGGAACTCCGGGCCCAGCAACCCCGCCGTGCCCGGATCGCCGAGCGCGGCCGGGATCGAGAAGTAGTTCACCAGGGCGTCGAACCAGACGTAGGTGACGTAGGCAGGATCGAAGGGCAGGGGGATGCCCCAGCTCAGGCGGGCGGCCGGACGGCTGATGCACAGGTCGGCCAGGGGTTGGGTGCGCAGGAAGCCCAGCACCTCGTTGCGCCGGGTTTCCGGCTGGATGAAATCCGGATGCGTCTCGATGTGCTCCAGCAGCCAGGCCTGATGGCGGCCCAGGCGGAAGTACCAGTTTTCCTCCACCAGTTCCGTCACCTCGCCCCACTGCGGATGCCAGGTGCCGTCGGGATTCCGGTCCTTCTCGGTGAGGAAGGTCTCCTCCTTCACGGAGTAGAATCCGCGGTATTCGGCCTTGTAGAAGTGATCCCCGGCGTGCAGGCGGCTGAGCAGGGCCTGCACCACCCGCTGGTGGCGGGGTTCGGTGGTGCGGACGAATTCGTCGTTGGAGATTCCGAGGCGCGCCACGAAGTCCCGCCACTGCACCGCCAGCTCATCGCAGTAGCTCTTGGGCGACTGCCCCCGCTCCTGGGCGGCCTGCTGCACCTTCTGGCCGTGCTCATCGAGTCCGGTGAGGAAGAACACCGCCTCCCCCCGACTGCGCCGCGCGCGCGCCATCACGTCGGCGACCACCTTTTCGTAGGCATGGCCGAGGTGCGGCGAGCCATTGACGTAATCAATGGCGGTGGTGAGGTAGAAGCGCTTGCTCATCTGCGGTCGGAGAGTCGGTAGGGAAGGGGTCCGGGTCCAAGCAGAATAGCAATCCAACCCGGGCAAGGGCGTGTTCCACCGTGACCCCATTCAACTCCGCTGCGCTTGTGGACGACCGACAGGGATCGCGGGAAGCACCGACACGCAGCGCTTCCCCCGTTCCCCGGAGCGACTCCACACGCCGGGCGGCAGAACATGGGGGCATGCAGAAGCCTGCCGCTACCAAACATCCTCAGCGCCGGGCTTCGCCGAGGAAATCCACCTTGGCGCTCAGCTCGGGGGTGAGGTAGCGGTCGGGATTCCGGATCTGCACCTTGATCTGCAGGGTGCCCTTCTGCCGGCTGGCCTCCGGGGCCATCTCCGCGACCACGCCCTGATAGGTGCGGTCGGGATACGCCTCCGGGCTGACCACGCAGGTTTGTCCCAGGGACACCTTGGGCAGGTCGGATTCATTGAGGTCAATCTCGACCTGGAGATCCTCGGGATCCGCGACCGCCAGCAGGGAGGTGCTGGGGCCGCGGGTGCCGCCGAAGGTCTGCGGCGAGACCAGTTCCCCCGGGTCCACCATCTTCTCCAGCACCACCCCGTGGACCGGGGAGCGGATGACGCACCAGTCGAGGTAGGTGCGGATGAGCTGCCGGGATCCGAGCAGTTGCTGAAGCTGCGCCTCGCGCGCCCGGAGCTCCAGGCGGGCATCGTCCAGCACCTTGCCCATCTCGACCTTCTGCCGGACCAGTTCCTCGGCGCGTCCGAGGTCCAGCTTCGCCCGCTCGATCGCCACCTCGGCGGCAGCGATCTGGCCGTTGACCTCGGCCAGCCGGGCGGCGTATTCGGCGTCATCGAGCAGCACCACCACCTGGCCGTTGGTCACCGCGTCGCCCTTCTTCACCCCGATCCACTTCACCTGTCCCATGAACCGGGGGCTGACCTCGATGCGTTCGCGGTTGACCACGTAGCCGCTGACGGTGAGCACCGAGCCCTCCACGCGTCCGGACCCCGCCGCCGGCGCCGGGGCATTGGTGCCGGGGACTGCGCCGGACCCGCCCTTGCGTTCCTGGTCCAGGCGCGACGCCCGGGCCTTGAGCTCGGCATTGGCGCGCGCCTCGGCCTCCTCCTTGTTGGACATCATTCCGGTGCGCACCGAGTCCCCGGCGCGCGGCACGGCGAAAAAGGCGACCACGGCGGTGAGCACGGCGACCCCGCCGAAGATCAGCCAGACGGGGCCGCGGGGACGGCGCTTCTTCTCGGAGGCGATGCGCAGACGTTCCAGTTGGTCGTTGTTCATACCGATTTCAGGGCGGCGATCACCGGGAGCCGCGCGGCGCGCAGGGCGGGCAGGAAGCTGCCCACCACGCCGATGACCGCGGAAAAGAGCAGGCCCAGGCCCACCAGGTCGGGCGTGACCCGAAACTGAAAGACCGTCTCGGCAAAGGACTGGAAGTCCATGGTCCCGAAATAGACCCCGCGCACCTGCACGTAGAGGTTGAGCAGCAGCGCGAGGCCGCATCCGAGCACCCCCCCCATCACGGCCACCAGCGTGCCCTCGATCATGAAACACAGCACGATGGCGCCCCGCGAGTAGCCCAGCACCCGCAGCGTGCCCACCTCGCGGGTGCGGGCGGCGACGCTGGCGTACATGGTGTTCATGGCGGCAAACACGGCGCCGACGGACATCGCCACGCCGAGGATGCCGCCCAAGATCTTGAAGGGCATCGCGGTCATGGTCTGCTTGGAGTAGTACTCCGTCTCCGGCTCGGCCCGCAGCGCCAGGCGCTTGTCCTCCTCCAGTCGCGTCATGATCGCCTTGGCGGCGGCGGCGTCCTTCGGACGCAGGAGCAGGCTGGAATACTGTTCCCGGTCGAAGATGGCGCGCGACTCGTCGGCATCCATCCAGGCCTCGGAGTCGAAGGCGCTGCCCTGGCCGTCGAAGATTCCCACCACCGTCAGGCGGTCGCGTCCGGCCTTCAAGGTGCCGCCCAGTTCGAATCCCTCGAAGCGGTTGGAGAGCCGCCGGGACACCACGACCTCGCGGCGACCGGGCTGGAACCAGCGGCCCTCCACCAGGCTCACCTGCGGACGCAGCTCCATGCCCCGCGGGGTGACGCCCCGGATGAGGGTGTTGGCCTCGCCGGCGCCGGCGCGACGCGGGGCGCTGACGATCATCACCAGCTCGGCCGACACCACCGCCTCGCCCTCGGCATTGCGGGCGATCTCCTCGAAGTACTGCAGGGTGCGGTACTGCTCGCGGGTGACCAGGCTGCCCGACTCCGCCTGGGAGCCCTTGCGCACCACCAGGATGTTGCGCGGGTCGCCGGTGTTGCCACTGGTGGACTCGATCCCGCGGGCCAGGGCACGCAGCAGCACGAACACGCCGACGACGGCGGCGACGCCGAGCACGGTGAACACCGTGGTGCGCCAGCGCACGACCACATTGCGGAAGTTGTAGCGGAGGGGGAGGGCCATGCGGGGATCAGTCGAGGGTGCGCAGTCCGTTGACCACGCTGGTGCGGGCGACGGCGATGGAGGGGCCGATGGCGGCGACGATGCCCAGCACCGCGGCGACCACCGAGCCGGTGGCGATGATGCGGGGGGTGACCTCGAAGTAGAGGATCATGCCGCCGGTCATCGCCTGCAGGTCGGCCTGGGTCCAGAGCAGCCAGGCCCCGCCGATGCCCACCAGCGCGCCCAGGGCCGAGAGGCCGAAGCTCTCCGCCAGGATGAACCCGAACAGCTCGCGGCGGCGGAATCCCAGGGCCTTGAGGATCGCCAGCTCCCGGAAGCGCTCCCGGATCGCCATGCTCATGGTGCTCACGGTGACCAGCATCAGGGTGAACACCACCACCGCGCTGATGGACAGCGTGAGCACCTTCACGTTGCCCAGCATGCTGATGAAGCCCATCTGGAAGGCGCGCTCGGTCTCGGCGCGCACCTCGGCGGAGGAGTTCTCAAAGGCCTGGTTGATCCGTGCGATCACATCGTTGGCCACGTCGGCCGACGCCACCCGGATGTACCAGGTGCCCACGGTGCCCGGATCCCCGTTCAGCTCGTCGAGCAGCTTGTGGTGGAAGAACACCCCGCGGTCATCCACGGTCCCCTTGAACACCGCGGCGATCTTCAGGTCGAGGTCCACCGGATAGAAGGTGCCGGTGAAGCGCATCTTGTCGCCGATCTTCAGGTTGTAGCGCTTCATGGTGTCCGCACCCACAAAGCACGAGTTCCGATCCTTGATGAACTCGTCGTAGGAGCCGTCGGAGACCCGGCCCTCGACCAGCAGTTCGCGGAACCGGGCCGGATCCACGGCGAACTGGGCGAAGCTGGTCATCTGCTCGTCGCGGAAATTCCCGCCGAAGAAGGTGAACGGGGAGACGGCGACCACGCCGGGGATCTTCTCGACCGCCGCCAGTTGCTTGGCGGGGAGCGGTTGGGCGAGCGAGACCTTGTTGCGGGCGATGATGCGCAGCGACGCGCCCTCGGATTCCGGCGGCACGGTGAGCTCGCGCTGCAGGGTCAGGAGCGTCACCAGCAGCGCGCAACTGCTGGCCACGCTGAGGACCGTGAGGGTGGCCCGGCGCCGGTTGCGCACCGCGTTGATCAGCACAAAGGAGAACGGGCCGAGCCCGAACCACTGCACCCAGAGCCGGGCGATGCCGCCCAGCCACGTGATGGGATTGAGCAGGGAGAGGGCGAATCCCACCCCGTGGAACACGCCGCGGACCATGCGTAGCAGGAGGCCGCCCGCCGATGGGGGATCCTGGCTCATGCCTGGACGGAATCGCGGGCCAGCTCGCCCTTCTCCAGATGCAGCTCGCGGGTGCCGAACACGGCGGCCTTGGGATCGTGGGTGACCATGATCACCGTCTTGCCGGCATCCCGGCTCAGGCTCTGCAGGATGCCCAGGACATCCTGGGCGGACCGGGCGTCCAGGTTCCCCGTGGGTTCGTCGGCCACGATGAGCGCCGGATCGGTCACCAGCGCTCGCGCGATGGCCACACGCTGCTGCTGGCCGCCCGACATCTGGTCCGGACGGTGATGCCCGCGGTCCGCCAGCCCGACCAGCCCGAGCGCCACGTCCACCTGCTCCCGGCGCTGGCGGCGTCCGAGCGCGGTGAGCAGCAGCGGCAGCTCCACGTTTTCGTGCGCCGTGAGCACCGGGATGAGGTTGAAGCTCTGGAAGACGAAGCCGACGTTCTGATTGCGCCAGTCGGCCAGCGCCGACTCGTCGAGATTGGCGACGTTGATGCCCTGGACCCGCACCTCGCCGGAGGTGGCCCGGTCAATGCCGGCGATGATGTGCAGCAGGGTGGACTTGCCCGAGCCCGACGGTCCCATCAGCACCGCGAACTCGCCGGCCCCGATGTCGAGAGACACCCGGTTCAACGCGGTGACGTTGATGTCCCCCTGACGGTACACCTTGCTCAGATCTCGGATGGCGACGATGGGGGCTCCCATAGGGCCGGGAAGTGGTACGGCAGGCGGTCGCGGCACGCAATGACGGGAGGAGTTGTGGGGAAGTTTTCAGTTCCGAGTTTTCAGTTTTCAGTCTGCCGGGCGAGGTCTTCACCTCATCACTCACCCGGAGGTTCGCCCCATCAACGCTCCGGGAGGCGCGTCTTGGGACTGCGGTGGCTTGCCACCGCTTTGGCGTGGGCCGGGACCATCGCCCGGGACGGAAATGAA
>JAFLEG010000196.1 GCA_017302195.1 Verrucomicrobiota bacterium | reverse complement strand
CGACGTCTATGCAGCGCCCCCTTGGATGGACCGCCCTCCGCCGATCCCTCATCATCGGCCTGCTGTTCCTGGTCCTGCCGGCCGCTGCCGAGGAATTCAAGGTGGAAGCCCGGCTGGTGTGGGGAACCAACCAGCCCAAGCCGGCGGGCACGGCGTTCGCCCCGCTGGATGCCCTCAGCCGGGACAAGGTTCGTCCCTTCAAGTGGACCAACTACTGGGTCGTGAACACCGTGACCTCCCCGGTCCCCAAAGGCACCCCAAAGTTGGTCACACTGAGCCCCAAATGCGCGGTGGACATCAACGATCTGGGCAACGGTAACGTCGAGATCCGGCTCTTCGAACTGAAGGAGGGCGCCCAGCCCAAACTGGTCAAGCCGGTCCAGCATTCCCTATCCGCATTGAAGAAGGGCGAGTTCTGCATCCTCGCCGGCGATGACAAGAAGGTCTGGGATGACGCATGGTTCGTCATCCTCACCGGCCGGCGGTAGCCACAATCTGTCCGGGAGTACCGGGACAATCTCCCCAATCTGTTGGGGACGGAGCACCGGTTTTGAGGACTTTCCTGTTGTGGCTGCCCCTCCCCTTGGTAGCCTTCCGGTCCACGAATCCGGCCGATGATCCGACCGGACCTGGAACATCATGGCAGACAGCTCCCCGTCCTCGAACTACGACGCATCCAAACTCGGCAAACTGGAAGGCCTGGAGGCCGTTCGGAAGAAGCCCGGGATGTACATCGGCGGCACGGACGAGCGGGCGCTCCATCACTGCGTTTCCGAGGTCCTGGACAATTCGGTGGACGAGCATCTGGCCGGCCACTGCGACCGGATTGACGTGACCATCCATGTGGATGGCTCCATTTCGATCCGGGACAATGGACGGGGCATCCCGGTGGACATCCACCCCCAGTACAAGATTCCCGGCGTGGAAATGGTGCTTACCACCCTGCACTCAGGCGGCAAGTACGGCCAGGGAGGCTACAAGTTTTCCGGCGGCACCCATGGTGTGGGCGCCAAGTGCGTGAACGCGGTCTCGGAGTGGTTCGAAGTCGAGGTGAGCCGCGATGGCAAGGTGCACCACATGGAGTTCGAGCGCGGCAAAACCACCAAGAAGCTCGACGTCATCGGCAAGGCCAAGGGCACCGGAACCCTGATCACCTTCAAGCCGGACCCGGAGATCTTCCGGGAGACCGTGGAGTTCAAGGCCGACCGCATCGCCCAGCGGTTGCGCGAACTCGCCTTCCTGAACTCCGGACTGGAGATCGTGTTCACCGACGAACGCCAGACGGATCACCCTCCCGAGAATTTTTATTACAAGGACGGGGTCGAGGAATTCGTCCGGCAGCTCAACAAGAGCAAGACCGTCATTCACCCCAAGCCATTTTCCATCCGCAAGGAGTCCAGGATGGTGACGCCGGACAAGGAGGTGGAGATCCACCTGGAACTGGTCGCGCAGTACAACGACTCCTACAACGACCAGGTCCTCTGCTACACCAACACCATCCACAATCCCGACGGCGGTGCGCACCTCTCCGGATTCCGCAGCGCCCTGACCCGCGCCATCAACCAGTACGCGAAGGCGAACAGCCTGCTGAAGGACAAGGATCCGCAGATCACCGGGGATGACGTGCGCGAGGGACTGACCGCGGTGGTGTCGGTCAAGCACAGCGATCCCAAGTTTGAATCGCAGACCAAGGTGAAGCTGATCTCGCCCGAGGTGGACAGCTTCGTGGGGTCGGCCTCCTACGAGGGGCTGATGAACTACTTCGACGACAATCCGGCGGTCGCGAAGAAGATCGTGGACAAGGGGCTCAACGCGGCGCGCGCCCGCGAGGCCGCCCGCAAGGCCCGGGAGGCGGTCCGCAAGTCCGCCCTCTCCGGCGGCGGACTGCCCGGCAAGCTGGCCGACTGCTCCGATCGGGATCCTGCGAACACCGAGCTCTACATCGTCGAGGGCGACTCGGCAGGCGGCTCCGCCAAACAGGGACGCGACCGGAAGTTCCAGGCCATCCTCCCCATCCGCGGCAAGCTCATCAATGTCGAGAAGGCGCGCCTCGACAAGGTGCTTCAGAACAATGAAATCCGCACCATGATCACCGCCATCGGCACAGGCATCGGCGGCGGCGAGGGCGAGGGCGCCTTCAAGCTGGAGAATCTCCGCTACCACAAGGTCATCATCATGACCGATGCCGATGTGGACGGCTCCCACATCCGCACCCTGCTGCTCACCTTCTTCTACCGGCAGATGACGCAGTTGATCCGCGATGGCTACGTGTACATCGCCCAGCCCCCCCTGTACTCGATCACGCGCAAGAAGCGCACCGATTACGTGGATGACGACATCCAGCTCAACCGCATCCTGCTCCAGAATGGCACCGAGGAGGTCCGGTTGAAGAACCTGTCGGACGGCCGGGAAGTCCCGCCCAAGCAGCTCGAGGAGATCCTCGGCCTGCTCGAAACCCTGGACAAGCATGCGACCTACATCCGGCGCCAGGGGGGGGATTTCGCCGACTACGTGGATCAGCGGTCCGCCGACGGCACCCTGCCCCAGCACCTCGTCAAGGTGCGCGAGGGGAACGCCGAGTCGGTGCACTACTTCCCCAGCAACGAGGCCTTCGAGCAGTTCAAGGCGGCGAACCCCGACCTGTTCGGCGATACCGAGGCCAAGGAGAAGCTGGAGAAGGCCAAGGGCCAGAGCCGGCGCGCAGCACATGCCGACCTGCACCTGGAGTCCCGCGCCATCGCCGAACTCCTGGGCCGGCTCGCCAAGAAGGGGCTGGCCGTCGAGCACTACGCAGCCCAGGACCAGCCGCTCTTCGAATTGATCGAGGGCGAGGGGGACAAGGCCATGATCAAGCCCCTGTTCTCGATCCCCGAAATCCTGGAGGGGGTGAAGGCGGTCGGAAAGAAGGGCATCCAGATCTACCGCTTCAAGGGCCTCGGCGAGATGGATGCCAAGGAGCTCTTTGAAACCACCATGGATCCCAAGCGCCGCAAGCTGCTGCGCATTGACCTGACCGACGCCGTCGAGGCGGAGGAGATGTTCACCCGGCTGATGGGCGACGAGGTCGAGCCCCGCCGGCAGTTCATTGAGGACAACGCCCTCAACGTGCGGAACCTGGATGTCTGATCAGATCTTGATACTGTAGTCACAGGTGACCACATTGCAGCCATGAACGCCAAACCAACGGCGAGGTCCACATCGAGCGCCGTCCGTCCGACGGTGGTGCGGGGCGCCCTGCCGACGCGCAGGCGGGCAGGGGCTCCCCCAGCGGTCTCGGTGCGGACGGCGAAGGCCAACCTCTCGGCCCTGCTCGATCAGGTGGCCGGAGGTGCCGAGGTGCTGATCACCTCCGATGGGCGGCCGAAGGCCCGGCTGGTGCCGGTCGCTCCCGGGCGACTCCCCAAGGGGTTTCCAGGCAGCGCCGACCATCTGGCGACCATGCCACCCTGGCGTGGTGGCCCGGATGCAACCGAGATCATCAGCAGCGGCCGCGACGATCGCGGGACGATGTACTGCGATTCCGCCATCCTCGTGAAACTGGTCTGTCCCGAGCCGGACTCGGCGTTCTTTGAGCGCGAACTGCGCGGACAAGCACTTCGGTCCTCCGATCTGAGCCGCGCCGAGGTCCTGGCCGCCCTTCTGGCCAAGGAGCGAGCAGGACACATCGGGCCGGCAGACCGGGAGCGCGCCTGGGGGCGATTCCAGTCCTGGGTCGAGGACGAGACGGTCATGCTCGATCCGCTGGATGCCGAGGTGCTCGACCGCACGATGCACACCCTCCGGCGCTGCCATCCGGCGGTCGCGGTGCGCACCGTGGATGCCATCCATGTCGCCTCCTGCGACCTCGGAAACGATTTTCCGCTCGCGGCCACGGACACGCGGCTTCGAGCTGCAGCGCACTGTCTGGGGATCCCCCTGTTTCCCGAGCGGTTGCCAAACGACCTTTTCTGACTCATGCCCGAAGACAACGATCCCCCCTCCCCAGCCTCCTCCCCGTCCGCGCCTGGCGGCGCCTATGCCGCCGGAGAAAAGGTCGCCAAGATCAATGTGGCCGACGAGATCAAGGCCTCGTTCCTCGACTATTCGATGTCGGTGATCATCTCGCGCGCGTTGCCGGACGTGCGCGACGGGCTCAAGCCCTCCCAGCGGCGCATCCTGTTCGCCATGGAGCAGCTTTCCCTGGTGCCGGGACGCAAGCACATGAAGTGCGCCAAGATCTGCGGACAGACCTCCGGCGACTACCATCCGCACGGCGAGGCGGTGATCTACCCCACTCTGGTCCACATGGCCCAGGCCTGGGCCATGCGGGAGAAGCTGGTGGACGGCAAGGGCAACTTTGGCTCGGTGGAGAACGACCCCCCGGCGGCCATGCGGTACACCGAGGCGCGGCTCACCCATCTGGGCGCGGCCCTGATGACCGACATGGACCGGGATACGGTGGACTTCGTTCCCAACTACGATGAGCGACTCCTGGAACCGTCCGTCCTGCCCGCGGCCTTCCCCAATCTGCTCGTCAACGGCGGCACCGGCATCGCCGTCGGCATGGCCACCAACATGGCGCCCCACAATCTGGGCGAGGTGGTGGACGGCATCTGCGCCCAGATTGACAGGCCGGCCATCACGATTCCGGAGCTGATGAAGTTCATCAAGGGACCCGACTTTCCCACCGGGGGCTTCATCTGCGGCGTGGACGGCATCAAGAACTACTTCACCACCGGAAAGGGCAGCATCAAGCTGCGCGGCCGCATCGGCGTTGAGGAAATCAAGGGCAACCGCGAGCAACTGGTGATCACCGAGATCCCGTTCAACGTGAACCGGGCCAGCCTGGAGGAGCAGATCGCCGGCCTGGTGCACGAAAAGATCATCACCGACATCTCGGCGATGCGAAACGAGTCGGACGAAAACTGCCGCCTCGTCATCGAGCTCAAGCGGGATGCCAACCCGAAGGTGGTCATCAACAACCTCTTCAAGCACACCCAGCTCGAGACCAGCTTCAGCGTCAACGCGCTGGCCATTGATCATGGCAGGCCGAAGACGCTCAACCTCAAGGAAATCATCCAGTGCTACATCGAGCACCGGCGCGAGGTGGTGGTCCGTCGCACCCGCTTCGAGCTGCGCAAGGCCGAGGAACGGGCCGAACTGCTGGAAGGCTACCTCTGTGCCCTCAGCAACCTCGACGAGTTCATCCGCATCATCCGCGGGTCCAAGAACCGGGATGAAGCCAAGGTCAAACTGCTGGCCTTTGAGTGGACCCGGGCCCAGGTCGAGCGCTGGGGAATCCTCATTCGCAGCGAGGAACGCCTCTCCAGCACCGGCCGCTACGCGCTCACCGAACGTCAGGTGGACGCCATCCTCGATCTGCGGCTCTATCAGCTCACCGGCCTCGAAATTGACAAGGTCCGCGGGGAGTACCAGGAGCTCATCGAGCGCATCAAGGACCTCCTGGACATTCTGGCCAAGGAGTCGCGCGTCCTTTCCATCATCAAAAAGGAACTGAAGGAGATCCGGGAGAAGCACGCCACGCCGCGCCTGTCCGAAATCGTCCCGGACGAGGGCGAGATCGCCATCGAGGATCTCATCGCCAACGAGGGGGTCATCGTGACCCTGACCCACAACGGTCTCATCAAGCGCACCAACGTCTCGAGCTACCGGGCGCAGCGTCGCGGGGGCAAGGGGGTCATCGGCATGAGCACCCGGGAGTCGGAAAAGCCCGAGGATGCGGACTTCATCAAGCATCTCTTCACCTGCAGCACGCACGACTACCTGATGTTCTTCACGAACCTCGGACGGGTGTACGTCGAGCGGGTGCACGAGATCCCCGACATGGGACGCGCCGCCCGCGGCCGCTCCATTGCCAACATCCTGGAACTGCGCGCCGAAGAGAGGATCCAGACCTTCGTCCGCGTGGAGGCCAAATACGGCGCCAACAAGGAGGACCAGACCTGGCAGCAGCCCCACGAGCTCTTCTTCGTCACCCGCAAGGGCACGGCCAAACGCACCGCCCTCAGCGATTTTCAAAACGTCCGCAAGGGCGGGATCATCGCCATCACCCTCGAGGAGGGTGATGACCTCGTGGAAGTCAGGCTCACCACCGGACACGACGAGATCGTGCTGATCACGCGGGACGGCATGAGCATCCGCTTCGTCGAGGATCAGGTCCGTTCCATGGGACGCAGCGCCGCCGGGGTGCGGGGCATTGACCTGGAAAAGTCCGACGCGGTGGTGGCCTGCGCCCTGGTCAATCCCGATGCCCTGCTGCTGGTGGCCGGGGAAAATGGCATCGGCAAGCGCACCAGTTTTGAGGAATACCGGATCCAGAGCCGTGGCGGCAAGGGGATCATCACCATGAAGACCGGCGAGAAGACCGGGAACGTCATCGGCGCCCTGACCGTTCGCGATACCGACGAACTCATGCTGATCACCGTGGGCGGACAGATGGTCCGCATCCCGGTGCAGGGCATCCGCGAGGCAGGTCGCAACACCCAGGGGGTCAAGCTGATTGATCTGGCCCCCGGCGACCGCTTGCAGGCCATTGCCCCCGTCATCTCGGAGCGCGAGGAGGATGCCGCCTCGGGGGACACCCCGCCGCTGCCTCTGGGACCGGCCTGACGGCATCGGCGCATGCCCATGACGATCCACACGCCCACTCCGCCGCTTCCCGTCGGTGTGCGGGTGGTGGAGGTGTCGCTCTGGTTTCTGCCGGTGCGGACGCGTGTGCCGCTGAAGTTCGGCTCCGAGACCCTCACCTCGGTGACCTGCGCCCGGGTGCGCGTAAGGGTGGAATCCCGGGACGGACGGCGGGCCGAAGGATGGGGTGAAACGCCGCTAAGCGTCCAATGGGTCTGGCCGGATCCCTCGCCCTATGGTGACCGCCATGCAGCCCTGACCGAGTTCACCCGGTCCCTGGCCCGGGAGTGGATCCACCACGCCCCCTGGGCCCATCCCCTGGAGGCGGGGGTTCGATTCACCACCGAGGTGTTGCCCGGGGTTCGAAGCCGCTTCAACCAGACCCGTACCTCCCCGGCAGCGCCACCGCTTCCTCCGCTTGCGGCATTGGTGGCGGCCTCCCCCTATGATCTGGCTCTCCACGACGCCTTCGGGAACCTGCTTGGGCTGCCCACCTACGACACCTACGGACCGGAGTTCCTGGGATCGGACCTCGCGGCATTCCTCGAGCCGGCGGACCGGTCCGGGATCTCCTTCCAGGGACGCTTTCCTGCAGATTTTCTGCGCCCTCACCGACTGGACCGACTCCCCGCGTGGCACCTTGTGGGGGGACTGGACCCGCTGACAGCGTCCGATCTTCAGGGCGACGAACCGGACGACGGTTATCCGGTTCTCGTTTCAGACTGGATTCGGCGCGATGGCTTGAAGTGCCTCAAGGTGAAGCTGCGCGGAACGGAGGAGTCCTGGGATCTGGAGCGGCTGATTCGCGTGGGCCGTATTGCCTCGGAAGAAGGGGTGGACTGGCTGAGTGCCGACTTCAACTGCACGGTGCGGGACCCCGACTACGTGAACCGGATCCTGGATGCGCTC
>JAFLEG010000195.1 GCA_017302195.1 Verrucomicrobiota bacterium | reverse complement strand
GTGGAGGAGGTTTCGGACCCGCTGATGCGGGAGATCCGCTATCTGGACAAGCTGGTGGATGAGCTGGCCAAGGGGAAGGCGATGGAGAAGATCCTGAGGTCTGGTCAGTAACCCGAATCGGATCCAATCAGCCGAGGATGCCGAAGATGGGTTTGGAGCCCTCCTCCACCAGGCGCACGGGACGGCCGGCGATCTCCACTTCAAGCCTGGTGTGGTCGAGTCCCAACTGGTGCAGCAGCGTGGCCTGGAGATCGCTGAGGTAGGTGCGGTTCTCGACCGCCTGGTAGCCGACCTCGTCGGTGGCGCCGTACACCATGCCGCCGCGGACACCACCGCCCGCCATCCAGGAGGTGAAGCCCTTGGGATTGTGGTCGCGTCCCACCGTATTTTGTGACCACGGGGTGCGGCCAAACTCGCTGGTCCAAACCACCAGGGTCTGGTCCAGGAGGCCCCGCAGCTTGAGGTCACGGATCAGTCCGGCGATGGGCTGGTCGGTTTGGCGGCACAGCGGCGCATGGCTGTTGATGTTGTCGTGGGAGTCCCAGCCCCCGTTGCCTCCGCCGGCATGGCAGACCTGGATGAACCGGACACCGCGCTCCACCAGGCGCCGGGCCAGGAGCAACTGGCGTCCGAAGGCGTCGGTCTCGGGGCGATCCAGTCCGTAGAGCGCCCGGACCGATGCCGGTTCCCGGGCAAAATCCACCGCCTCCGGCGCGGTCAACTGCATGCGGGCGGCCAGTTCATAGGAGCGGGTGCGTGCCGCGATGGCGGAGTCCAGCGCATGCGTCTCCCGGAACTCGCGGTTGAGCGACTCCAGGGCCTGCATCTGGCGCTCGCGCTCCGCGGATGACACCCCCTTGGGCGGCTGCAGGTTTCTCACCGGGATGTCGCCGCTGAGAAAGGGCGTGGCGGCCATGGTGGCGCCGAGGAACCCGCCGTTGGTCTGCACCGAGGAGGTCGGGCGGCCGATGTTGACGAATGCCGGCAGGTTCTGGTTCTCCGTGCCGAGGGCGTACGAGACCCAGCTCCCGAGGCAGGGATACTCCAGGGTCTTGTCCCGGTGCCCGGTCGCCATCTCGATGACCGCCGGGAAATGATTGGATTCGTGGCACCACATGGACCGCACCACGGCGATCTCATCAATGACGCCCCCGACGTGGGGAAACCAGTCCGAGACCGGGAGCCCCGACTCCCCGTACCGGGTGAACGTCCGGTGGCAGGGAATCACCGGACGCCTCATCTCTGCGAGGTTGTCACCGAAGCCTACGGCGTCCATCAGCGTGCCCGCCCAGCGGTTGTCCTTGGGGTCGAAGGTATCAATGTGGCTGACCCCGCCGCACATGAAGAGGAAGATGACCGAACGCACCCGCGGTGTGGCGACCGGGAGGCGCGTCGGTTCTTTCAGACTGCCGGCCTCGGACCACAACGCACCGAGCGCGGATCCGACAAAGCCGGCTCCCGCCTGGTGCAGGAACTGACGCCTGCGGAGGCGTCCGCAGGGAAACGAAGCCGGGCGAGGCAGGGGGCCGGTCATGGCACAAAGACGAACTCGTCCAGGTTGAGCAACAGCCAGGCGAAGCCCGGCATGCGGCCGGGATCGCCGGCGAGGTATTCCTGGGCGCCGATGCGTTCGGCATCCGAGGGGGGGCGTCCCAGGACGATCTGATACCCGAGGCGCACCGCGGCACCGGGATCGGCCGCGCCCGCTCCGGAGAGGCGCTGCGCCAGGTGACCGGCACTGAACCCCACGAGTTCGCTGTTCATCAGGAACAGCGCCTGTGGGGCGGTCACGGTCTGCTGGCGCCGCGGACACACCGAGCGGCCGTCTTCGGCGTCGAAGGTCTGCAGGTAGTCGGGCATGGCCTCCTGATAGGTCTTGTAGCCCCGCGACATGTACGCCGTGCGTCGCCGGGATTCGGTGTCGGGTGGCCCGGCGATGAAGGACCTGCCGCCGAGGGCGGTGTCGAGCTGGCCGGCGACCTGAAGCAGCGCGTCGCGGATGGGCTCCGCCTCCAGGCGCCGCAGCGGAAACTTCCAGAGCAGCCGATTCTCGGGATCCCGGGCCTGGGCGGCCAGTTCCGCGGCGCGCGGCCCGGCGGAGGCACGGGCGTAGGCATCGGAGGTGACCAGCAGACGGTGCAGCCACTTCATGCGGTATCCGTTGGCGATGAATTCCGCGGCGAGGAAGTCCAGCAGCTCCGGATGGTCCGGGGCGCCCCCCAGGGTGCCGAAGTCGTTGGGGGTCCGGTGAAGTCCGGTGCCGAAATGCCATTGCCAGATCCGGTTGACCGCGACGCGGGCAAAGAGCGGGTGGTCCGGTGCGGTGAGCCAGTCCACAAAGGTTTCGCGCCGTCCCTCGCGAAACTCGGGTTCGCCCCGTGCAAAGGGGAATCCGGGCCGAACGGGGCGGTTCCGGTTGGGCTGGTCCGGGTTGCCGGTCTTCAGGACGTAGTTGGTCTGTGCGGCGCGCAGGGCGTCCTCCGCGACCGTCCAGAACTGGGGCAGGGGCTCCGGGGCCTTGAGCTCCTTCAGCGACTTCAGGAACTCCTCGTAGCGCGGGATCTGGTCCGCCGGCATGACCTCCTTGATCTTCACCGGGTCAATCCGGAGGATCGGATGGTAGTCGTCCGCGATCTTCTGCTCGGCGGCGGATCGCTGATCCTCCGGCTTGCGGATGGCGGACTGGGCGTCCGGCGGGAGCGCCGCGAGCCGTTCCTCATAAAGCCGGGTGTGCCAGGGCCGGATGTATTCCCGCATGGCCTCCACCAGGGCCTGCTGCCGGGAGGCATGGTCGGCCACGGCGCGTCCGTGGGCGAAGACCTGATCGGGGGTGGCCAGATCCACGGACCGCAGGGCCAGCGGGTCGAACAGGGCCTTCATGGCATAGAAGTCCTGCTCGCGGATGGGATCGTAGAAATGGTCGTGGCATTTGGCGCAGCCCACGGTCATGCCGAGGAAGGCGGACGAGATGGTCTCCACCGCCGACAGGGCGAGCTGCTGATCGGCATCGGCCCGGGAGGTGGCGCCGCGGGCCAGGAACCCGAGGGCGAAGCGATCCTCAGGACGCGGTGGCACCGTGTCGAGGTGGCCTTCGGGCGAGACCGTCCTCCGGCGGGCCGCGCGGTTGCCGAGAATCTGGGCCCGGGCAAACTGGTCGAAGGGCAGGTCCCGGTTCAGCGCCTCGACCACCCAGTCCCGCCAGAGATGGATGCCCGGGGCGGCGGGCATGTCGTCATCAAGATCCGCGTATCGCAACACGTCCAGCCAGTGGCGTCCGTAGCGCACGCCGTATTGATCGCTGGCCAGCAGAGCGTCCACCACCGCGTCCCGGGCCGTCGGTGATTCGTCGGCGAGGAAGGCCTGCTGCTGTTCCACGGAGGGAGAAAGTCCGGTCAGATCCAGGCACACCCGGCGCAGCCAGGTGGCCTTGTCGGCCGCGCCCAGCGGCGTCACCTCCCGGGCAGCCGCGGCTGCGGCCAGATAGGCGTCCACCGGATTCGACGACCGGGTGGACGATGAGGGCACGGCGGCCCGGCGGATCGGTTTCAGCGCCCACAGTTCCTCCGGCTTCGCAGGGGTCGAGTCGCCCCGGAGGCATCCGGCGCCGACCACGGCGAGGCAGGCCAGGAAGTTCTGGAGACGGGCACGCATGACGCGGGGATCTTTCAGAACCATCCCGAAGGACCCCGGCCACGTCAATCAACCGACCGCCGCAATGGAGGGGCGTGAACAGGCCGACGGGCGGAGGTCCGGGGGTGTGGGCTGATGACCTTGTCCCCGGAACCAGAGATCGCCCGGTCAGGCTCCCGGGAGGAGGAACTCCAGGCCGAATCGGTCAGCGATTTCCATGACCCGGGGAATGTCCTGCTGCTCCTCCGCGCTCAGGGCGCCGATCTCCTCGAAGAACCCTTCGAAGCCCGCCGGGGTGATCACACACATCAGGCGTCCCGTCCCGCTGCCCACGCACCGGTAGGTGTGGGGGATGCCGCGGGGTGCGAACAGGGTGGTCCCCGTGGTCGCCCGAAGCGTCGCCTCGCCGACACGGAACTCGTACTCGCCCTGCAGGACCTGGAAGGTTTCGTCCTCCCGGTGATGGACGTGCAGGGGAGGGCCGCCGCCGGATTCCTCGCGTGACTCCACGACGCTGAGTGCTCCCCCGGTGTCCCGTCCGTGAATGCGGATCAGCACGGGATTGCCGAGGATGTTGACGGGAACGCCGCCATCGGGGGGGACTGGAATCGGATTCATGAGACGGGAAATCCCGTAATGGATCGGCGTCTCCGGTGCAATCCCTGTCCTGACGTTCGTCGGCATTCGAGGCCGAGGATGCCTCCGGTTGGGAGGTTGCGCCGGGTCGGGACAGCGTCATGCTGGGCGCCCGCGGATGGCGAAGTACCTCCATGTCCTCAGCATCGGCATCCAGAACACGCTGGTGTATCGCGTCAATTTCCTGTTCCGCGCGGTCTTCGGGTTGGTCCCGCTGATGGGGACGCTGTTCGTCTGGCAGGCCATCTATGCGGGGAAGGGGCCGGACGCGATGGTGGGCGCCTACACGCTGCAGGCCATGGTGAGCTACTATCTGGTGGTGACCTTCGTGGACGCCCTCACCGCGGTCGCCGAGGATGACTGGCAGATCGCCGCGGACATCAAGGACGGGGCCATCAGCCAGTTTCTGCTGAAGCCGATGGACTATCTTACCTACCGGCTCTGCCTGTACCTGTCCGGACGCACCATCTATACCGCGGTGGCTCTCGTTCCGGTGGCGCTGTTTGCGGTGTACCTGCGCGAGTACTTCCTGCTGCCGGCCGATGCGCTGACCACCGTCCTGTTCTCCCTCTCGCTGGTGCTGGCGGCCCTCCTGCAGTTCTTTCTGGCCTACACCATGGCCCTGCTCGCGTTCTGGGTGCTGGACGTCAGCACCTTCATCTTCATCCAGTTTGCCTTCGAATACATCTGCAGCGGCCACCTGTTCCCGCTCGACATCCTCCCGCCGGCCCTGTCCCGAGCCCTTCAGTGCACGCCGTATCCGTACCTGTGCTACTTCCCGGCGGCCGTGTATCTGGGCCGGGTGAGCGGCGAGGCGCTGGTGCAGGGGTTGTTCATCCAGGCGGCCTGGGTGGCCGGGGCCTTTGCCCTGGCCCGGTGGGTATGGTCGCGGGGAATCCGCCGGTACTCGGCGGCGGGAGGATGAGGATCGGGATCATGCACCAACTCCGGCGATACGCCTCACTGTATGGCGCCCTGTGCCGCATCTCCCTGGTCCAGGAGATGATGTTCAAGGTGAACTTCTCCCTGTGGATCCTGGTGGAGACGCTCTGGTTTGCCCTGCAACTGGCCTTCATGGGGGTGCTTTACGAACACACCGACCAGATTGCCGGGTGGACGAAGTGGGAGGTGATCGCGCTGTCCGGGGCCAGCCAGTTCCTGATGCAACTGGTGAGCATCACGGTCATGACCAACCTGACCAACCTTTCGGAGCTGATCCGGACGGGGAAGCTGGATTTCTTCCTCCTGCTGCCGGTGAACACGCGCTTCCTGATCTCCACACGCAAGTTTGAGGCGGGAAACGTGTTCAACGCCCTGCTGGGGCTGGCGGTTCTGGGCTATGCCCTGTCCCGGCTCGGCGTCACGCCCTCCGTGCTTCAGATGGCCGGGTTCGCGCTGCTGTGCGCCGCCGGACTGGTCATCCACTACTCGCTCATGTTCCTGCTGGCGATCATTGCATTCTGGACCGTGCGCGCGCAGGGGATCGTCTGGGGGTACTACAATCTGTTCAACATCGCGCGCCTTCCGGATGGCGCCATCCCGCGCGGCGTCTTCAAGGCGGTCTTCACCTTCGTGCTGCCGATGCTTCTGGTGTCCAACGTGCCGGTCAAGTTGCTCACGGACCGACTCCACTCGCCGGGTGAGGGGGTCGTGCTGCTGCTCCTGGCGCTGGTGTGTCTTGCAGTCAGCGAGTGGGTGTGGCGCCGCGCCATGCGCCAGTACACCAGTGCGAGTTCCTGATCGCGAAACCGGCTTTTCCGATCCGGCCCTCCTTCCTATGGTGCCCTCCGCATGTCCGATCCGGAGTCTCCACGAATCTCCCCCGCCCCCTTCCTGATCGCCGATGGTCTCCTGGTCGGCGGGGCCGCCGCATTGGTCCTGCTGGGGCATCGTCCGCTCGAAGGCCTGGAAGTCCTGGCGGTGGCCGCGCTGTGCGCACTGGGCGCCGGGGTGATGATCCTCCCCTATCTCCGTGAGCACGCGGCCGAAGTCCGGCTCCGGGAGCAGGCCGGTTTGGCAGGGACCGCACAGCAGATTGGCGAGCTGGAGACGCTGGCCCAGTCCATCCGGGAGGCCACCGCACGCTGGCAGGACATTCACGACGGTGCCCGGAGGGCCGCGGACAGCGCCACCGGGTCCGTGGAGAAGGTGACGGCGGAGGCGCGGTCGTTTGCCGAGGTCCTCGGCCGCGCCAACGACCAGGAAAAGCAGGCAATGCGCCTGGAGATCGAGAAGCTGCGCCGCGGCGGTACCGAGCACCTCCAGGTGCTGGTTCACGTGCTGGACCACATCCATGCGCTGTATCAGGCCGCGGCCCGGCATGGGAACAATCCGGTCACCACCCAGCTCGGACAGTTCCGGGGTGCCTGTCTGGACGCCGTCCGCCGCATCGGTCTGGTCTCCTACGAGGCGCGTCCCGGCGATCCCTTTGATCCGTCATCTCATCAGACGCCCGAGGGCAAGGAACCCGCCGAGGGCTCCCGCGTCGCTGCCACCATCGCCTGCGGCTACTCCTATCAGGGGCAGCCGGTCCGGCGGATTCTGGTCACGGTCGGCCCGACGGAATCCGGGCTGCCGACTTCCGACAGGACTGCATCGGTGGTGCGGGAGGCCAGCGACGATCCGGCGCTGGAGCTGCCGCTGGATGAGGGCGGCCCGTCCTGACGCGCCTCTCCCCGGGAACCGGCCCGGGCGCCGAAGTTACTTGGCGCCCTGGTCAATCCATGCCCGTACCAGGCCGACCTGCTCAGGAGTCAGCGGGTCGCCCTTGCCGTCGGGCGGCATGGCTGCATCGGGATCCAGGCGGGCAATGGTGTGGACCAGGGGGCTCTTGGCGCTGTCCCCCTTGAGGATGGCCTCGCCGTTCTCGCCGCCCTTGAGGGCGGCCTCCAGGGTGTCGAGCCGGTACTTGCCCTTCTGCTTCTCGGCCCCGTGGCACTTGACGCAGGACTTCTCAAAGATCGGCTTGATGTCCTTGTCGAAGGTCACGCCCTTGGCCGCCGCTGCCGGCGGCAGTTTGCTGACATCCACCTCGGCGTGGGACTGGAGGATGGCGCCGGTGAGGGCGGTGAGGACGAGGAGGGAACGAGTCGCGTTTTTCATGCGGTCAACGCCCGGAGGCTCCTTCAGGACGCCGGGAGGGTCAAAGTCATTCAAGAGGCACTTGAGACCGGCATGGGGTCTGCTTAGCTGGGCCTCATCCATGCCGAGTCCC
>JAFLEG010000194.1 GCA_017302195.1 Verrucomicrobiota bacterium | reverse complement strand
TTCCCGGACCAGAGCGCGCAACCGATTGTGGACTTGGGACCAGACTCCCGACAGCCGCCACCGCCTGAACCACCCGTAAACCGTCTGCCATGGGCCAAATTCCTTGGGCAGCAGGCGCCACTGACAGCCCGAGCGCAATACATAGAATATTGCGTTGAGGATCTGTCGGGCCGGGGTGGGCGGCCGTCCCCTGGTTTTGGGGGTCGGCAGCAGCGGTTCCATCACCGCCCACTGGGCCGGGCTCATGTCGGTCGGATAGTCGATTGCCTCCATCCGCTCTTCTTCCCTCCATCCCTAGGAAAGCCATTGTCCGCCCCCTCCATTACTCTTCTTTCTAAAACAGGCTCTGAAGACCGAATCGGCCATCTTCAGATGCCTCGAATTGACTCCACTGTCCGAACAGGACTCACAGCCGAAAGGCACTGAAGACATGCTCCGCCGCCGCATCGGCGGACTCGTATCCCCCGAGTCCGAACAGGACTCACCGCCGAACGACGTTCCAAACGGTGAGTTGTACGAGCACCCGACCTCCGGACTCCCGCCCCGGTCACCGAGCCCCACGCCCGGCGGTCGTGGACGGTTCGGGCAGCCGGAATTGCCTGTTGTTATCCCGGACCCGTTGGCGCAGCTCGGGCAGAAGGCGGCGCCAGTGGGCCGCCAGGAATCGCGGATGTCGAAGGCTGTCGAGGGCGTACTTGCGGGTGGCGAGGGAGAGGTCGAGGTCGGCAACAATCCTCGAGGGCGAACGGTTGTCGGCCAGCGCCAGAACCCGGCCGTCCGGGGCCACGATCTTGGAATCGCCCGCCGACCATAGTCCGCCGCCCTGGGGTCCCACGGAGTTGGCGAAGACGTAGAAGACGGCATTCTCGAAGGCGCGGACCGCCATGCCGTCGCGTCCGCCGCGCTTGGACCGCGATACGGTCAGGGAGTCCATGCCGGCGTTGGGATGGAACACCACCTGCGCCCCGGCCATCACCGGCAGACGCACCAGCTCCGGATACCGCCGCTCGTGACAAAGGATCGCCGTCGCCGCCACCCCTCCGACCTCGAACAGCGACACGCCGTCGCCCGGGGCAAACCAGCGCCGATCCGACTCCACCAACTGACACTTCGCGTAACCGTGAACCAGGCGGCCCTGCGGATTGAAGACCAGGAACGCATTGAAGAGCCGGCGTCCGGTGCCGGCGAAGAAGGGGCTCCCCACCAGGAGCGTCACCCTCAGGCGGCCCGCAAGGGATCCGATGCGGCACAAGGCCGCCTCCAGATCGGGACGCCGCAACGCGCCGAAATCAGCGGCATATCCGGTGGTCGCACATTCGGGAAACAGCACCGCCCTGGCGCCGTCGTCCGCGGCCGCGGTCGCCTCCCGTTCGATGAGGTCCAGGTTTCCCGCGATCGAACGGGCAAACACCATCTGCACCGCGGCCACCCGGAGGATTCGGGGTTTGCCCTGCATGGCGGCAGGCTGCCCGGCGCGGGGCACCCGCGCAATCGGACGGCATGGCAACGGCAGGAACGGCGGGGGCAGGCACTGGACATCCCTCGTCGGCACCTGAAGGAGCAACGGTCAACGGAGCCGGTAGAATCGCGGGGCCTGCTCCGCGGTGATGCGGTGGGGGCTGACCGCTTGGCTGACGTCCGTCCAGGTCCCCGGGAGTTCCCCGGCCGACTGCAGCACCCCGGCGGACCAGGTGAGTTCCAGATCTTCCCCGATTCTGCGAAACTGCAGGGTGGAAGGAACCAGGGACTTCAATTGATAGATCACACCCGTGCCGCCGCTGGAGCCCAGGCTGCCCTGCGGCGCCAGGTCGGCCAGGAACAGCGAATCCGCGGTCGCCAGCAGTCCGTCGAGGTGCCCGACCCCGGCCTCATCGTTGCCGATGAAGTGAAAGTACTGGCCGGTGGCCGGATCGGCATAGACCAGTGGATTCTCCTCGTTGGCCAGCCCCCCGCTGCCGAAGCGGCCGTGGAATCCGATGAAGACGCCCCGGTTCAGTCCCGGAGGAAAGGCGCGCGGCGCGCGGGCGATGTCGTTCGGTCCCTCGCTCTCGGACCCGGTCGCGGGATCCGGCAGCGGCTGAAACGCGATTAGGGGCTGGATGGCGCCGCCCCCCACCAGGACCCCGGTCCGGTAGGTGGTGTAGTGGTCCGGGAACCCGAAATTCTCGACCGCACCACCGATGGCGTCGGCGGGGATCCGATTCAGCTCATCGGCGCTGGTGGGCTCATTGGCGTCCGACAGACCATCAATGCCGTTGTCTTCCAGGTACAGGTCCCCGGTGGCCGGATCGAAGGCCATGCCAGCCGCATTGCGGAGTCCACGGGCGATGCGGGTCAGACGGGATGCCGTCACACCCGTCGGGCCGTCGGTGAGGGTGAGGCGGTAGATGGAATCCCCGAGGAGGGTGCCCTCCGCCCCGGGAATCCCGTCCGGAGCCAGGGTCACGTTCCGGGTGGTCGGGGCGATGTTGAACTGGGATCCCAGTTGAAACAGCAGATCGAAGCTGCCGGGCATTCCCGGGGTGGGACGGAGGGCCAGGGCGGAGTGCGGATGCAGCCAGCCACCGGTCGGATAGTTGAGCCGGATCGCACCGACCCGGGTCAGCGGATCTCCCGGCGCGGATCCCATGCGCAGCACGGTGATCGGCTTGCCGGAGCCCTGTCCGGTGACAAACACCAGGGTGCCACCCACGCACAGGGATGTCTGGCCGCCCGGCAGTCCGGTGATGAGCACCTTCCCCGGACCGTCGGCGACGCCGTCACCATCCGCATCCACCAGGCGGATCACCTCCCCCACCGAATTCCAGTAGCTGCCCCCCTTGCTGACCGCGACCAGCAGCGAGCCGTCGGGCAGTTGGGCCATGCCCAGCGGGTGGTTGAGCCCGGAGGCAAAGGTGGTGACCCGGAAGTCCTCCGGCCGCACCCCGGGACCCTGGAGGGCGAACGGCGCAGGCGCGGCCGTGGCGATGCCGACAAGTGCGCCACCCAGAAACGCGGCCGCGGCGACGCACCACCCCGCAGGAAACTGGATCGTCATGGGCCAAAGCGTCGTCGGTGCGCCGCCCTGTGGAAAGAGAAGGTCACGGCTCAATTCCCCTCCGCGAGGCGGATCCGGGAAAGGCGCGCGCGGAGATCGGCCACGCGCTCCGGCTCCGTGGAGGCGCGGTTCCGGGTTTCGCCGGGATCCTGCCCCAGATGGTACAACTGCACCGCGGCGTTGGTGTCCGCCGGGCTCCAGCCTCCCGACCCCGGACCTTCAATCAGCTTCCAGGGTCCCTGCCGCAGGACGAACGTGCCCTGGATGGAATGCAGCACCAGGGAGTCCCGGACCGTGGGGGTCTGGCCGCGCAGGATCGGGAGGAAGCTGACGCTGTCGCCCGCCGCCCCTGCGGGAAGCGGCGCTCCGACAATCTCCGCAGCGGTGGCGGCCAGATCGTTCAGACCCACCAGGGCGTCGGAAGTGGTCCCCGGCGTCACGACGCCAGGCCACCGCACCAGGAACGGGACCCGGTGGCCGCCCTCGAAGGCGTCGGACTTCATGCCGCGCCAGGGGCCGTTGGCGTGGTGACCGGTCTGGGCAACCTCCGACGGCAGCCAGTGCGCGCCGTTGTCACTGGTGAACACCACCAAGGTCCGCCCTGCCAGCCCGGTGGCGTCGAGGGTGGCCAGCAGCCGCCCCACGGTGTGGTCCATCTGCGCCACGAAATCGCCCCGCACCCCGGCGCGGCTGCGTCCGCGAAATTCCGGACGCGGCACCCAGGGATCATGCGGCGACGCCAGGGGCAGGTAGAGCAGGAAGGGACGCTCCGGACGCTGCCGCCGGAGGAAGGCCTCGGCCTGCTCCAGCAGTTGGGACTCCACGCCCTCGTGGGTGAAGCCCGGCGCTGCAGGCCCTTCGCGCCAAAATCCGGCGCCTCCCTGCCGCTGGCTCCGGCTGGCGGCCACGCGACCCGAGGGGGCTACGACCACTCTTCCGTCGGCGACGAACAGATAGGGATCCATGTCCAGCGAGGCGGGCAGGATGAAGCTGACGCCAAACCCGAGCGTGTGCGGGCCGGAGTCGAAGGGCCGGGTGTAATCCACCTGGGCGGGATCCGCACCCGGTGTTGAACCGTCCCCGAACGACACCTTCCCGCGGGTGGGCCAGCCCAGGCCCAGATGCCACTTTCCGATGCACGCGGTGGCGTAGCCCGCGGACTGGAGATGCGAACCCAGGGTCAGGCGGTCCGGTTCCATCAGCGGGGGCGAGTAGCCCCAGAGCACGCCGCTCCTCAGGCGGGACCGCCACGCGTACCGGCCGGTGAGCAATCCATACCGGGTGGGCGTGCACACCGCCGACGGGGAATGGGCATCGGTGAAGCGCAATCCCTGGGCGGCCAGCCGGTCGAGGTTCGGCGTGGGGATCTTCGAGTCCGGATTGTAGCAGCCGAGATCGCCCCATCCGAGGTCGTCCGCGAGCACGATCACCAGGTTGGGCCGTGATGCCTGACCCCACGCCACCAGGCTTGTCACCAACCCCAACAGGACCGCGAGGAGATGGCGGTGTTGGTTCATCGTGGACATGGGGGTCCGGCATCCGGGTCGGCTGAGAACCTCAGCGGTGCGTCACTGGCCCACCTGGGCCAGTTCGTCCTGGGCAAGCAGGAAGGCCCTCCGTTTGACCAGGTGTTCCTTCAGGGACGCCACGTTGCGGTCGAGTCGGGCGAGGGCTTCGTCCGGATTCTCGCCGCGCAGCTTCGCGCGCAGCGGCACCTCCGGCCTCAGGCGGGCAGCCATCGTCTCAATGACCGGGAAGAACACCGCCTCGGTGTACACGGTATCGAGGAGCTCGCGGGTGCGCCGGAGGTAGCGCTTGCGGAACTCGGGATTCGCCAGCAGCGGCCTGGAGAAAAACCCGCCCGGACGCCACCAATGGCCCGGATTGAACACCGGCGGTCCGCCACCCGGAGGGCGGTCGCCGGCCATGCCGAAGGTCAGCGGCATGTCGAAGAACACCGTCTCGCCGCTGGCATCGTGGAATCCCCAGGTCTTGTCCTGATCCCAGGGATAGATCTCCCATTTCCCGGAACCCTTGCGGTCGTGGTAGGTGAAGTAGTTGTTGAAGAAGCCGTCCCAGTGGGACAGCACCATGTTGACGGCAAAGTAGGTCGCCACCTGGTCCACGTTGAAGTGTTTCTCGATGACCGCCCACTGGGCGTCGCCGGACGCCGCCTCCAGCGCGGTCAGGAGCCGGGTCAGATCGCGATGGTCCCGGTCCGGATGATCCTGCTTCTCGTGCTGCCCCTCAACGCCCAGGCCGTACCAGAGGATCTTGTAGAGGTCGCCGTCGGGCGCGATCCGATGCTGGCGGAGGAAGGCGCCGTTCACCTGTTCAAACAGGAGGTGGTACCCCATGGGGTGCCCGTTGAGGGTGAGCCTCACGAAGTCCGTCTCGCAGGCCGCGTTGCCCGCGCGCCGGTAGAGCTCGAAGGCCAGCGGCTCCGCCATCGCAAAGCGGTCGTTGTATTCGAAGATGATGTTGGCCGCGGTCATGCCCCGGAACGGCCGGTCCTTGTGAAACCGCACCTTGAATCCGGCGCTGCGCTCGTTGACGTGGATGAAGTCGAACACCTCCACGGCGCCGGTGGCGGGATCGGTGACCACCACGGCCGTGTTACCCCGGGGCGGACGCGGCTGCGCCTCGGTCACGCGGGGACGGATGAACGAGCCCTGGGCGCCTTTCCAATCGAGGAGAAACCGCCGCTGACGCGCCGTCAGGTGCTGCCGGCAGGCCGCGTTCCATGCCGACTCCAGGGTGCCCAACTGCTCCAGCAGGGTTCCAAATTCCCCCGCGCCGCTCATGACCTTCTGCAGGGTGGCCGCCTGATCTGCGCGGCCACGCACCGCCGCCTGGAGAGCCGTCCGGAGCGCCGCCCGCTGGGATTCGGTCAGCTCGAAGCGGACATTGAGAGCCAGCCATCCCGCCTCGGGTGAGAAGAGACTTTCGAGAAATCCACCCGGGCCCGGGTCCTCGACGGCGATCCGGGCCCGGTACCAGGGCTCGAAGGCGGCACCCAGATCACCCGGCAGGGCTGATTGCACTCCCGAAATGAGGGACTTCTGAAATCCCTGGATGCGGGTCGCTGCCGCCGCTTCGAAGGCCTCCGGAGTGTCAGTGGCCATGGCTTCCTCCAGGAGGGCATTGCGATCCGCACTTCGAGACGCCACCACCGCACGCAGCGCCCGGTAACCGGCGGCATCCAAATCCTTGTGAATGCTCCATTCAAACCAGGCATCCCGCAGGTTCAACTGTCGTTGAAGCAGGTCCTGAAGCCGCCGCGATGCCTGGTTGCCAAACGGCCCTTCATCTTTCTGCAGGGCGCGGCGACGCACCCGTTCCATCGTGGCAAACTCCGCGGCATCGGCGTGGATCACCTGGGCCTGGGGCAGACCGCCGCCCTCCGGACGGGCCTGCACGAACAGGGACACCGCCGGCTCGAGGGCGCTGGGCGATGGTTGATACCGCTCCGCCTGCCGGCGATTGACGGCCCGGACGCGCAGTCGGACCAGACTCCCGGATTCCTGTCCCGGGATCTCCCCGCTCCACGTCCTGCCCCCGCCCGCCTTCATCGGGAGCACCTGTTCCCCGCCGACCTTTCCCGGCAGGACAATGCGATACCGCAATTCCACCGCCTGAATTCCTTCGGGATCCTCGACCTCGACCTGAACCAGGAGTGGCTGTCCCGGGGTTGGAGTCTTGGGAGTGACGGCCAGCCCACGGATCACCGGCGGGAAATGGGGTGTATGGGCGGCATTGGTCTGTCCCGGGGTCCCGGCGGGGCGGCTGGCATCATCTGGCAGCGGCGAGGCAGTCCAGTTCTCGACCCGGTCGCCCGGGTGGCCGGGGGTGATTCGTTCCAGCGATGCCGAGGCGCCGTCCGCAGCAGCGGGCCAGGGATCGCGGTCGTCATAGGTGACGCGATCCACCAGGCGACCCCCGGCATCGGCGATCTCCACCGTGTCGCCTCCGCGACCGAGGGATTTGCGGAACTGTCCCGCCACGGCTGCGTCGTGGAACTCACCGAAGAGCTTCGCATCCCGGCACACCACCAGAAAGCCACCCGGGGCGAGCGTCGTGCCCGGGGGGAACTGGAAGTCCACGCCGCCGCGGAGCTTCCAGCCGGAAAGGTCCGCTGCCTGGGCGTCGGGATTATGCAGCTCGATCCACTGGAGGTCGTCGAGTTCGTCCGGAGCGTGGTAGAAAACCTCGTTGATCACCACGCCGCCGGCGGACCGGCAGGCGATTCCGAGGAGGCCCAGCAGGCAGAGCAGCCGCCGGGAATTCAGGCGCGATTTCATGGTTGGATCCTGGCGGTTGGAAGACCGGAACTGTGCCCAGTCACCGCCGGAGACTCCAGCAGAATGGCCTCGAGCCGCCTCGGTGGGGCGCATCTTGACACTGCCCCCGAAAGCGAGGAGGAGAAAGGGAGTTCCTCCTCAACCTCAAAAGAAAGGAGCCAGGATGAACCAAGAGTCAGGGCGCCCGCGAAGCCTCCGGGAGATTGAACTG
>JAFLEG010000193.1 GCA_017302195.1 Verrucomicrobiota bacterium | reverse complement strand
GCTGGCAGCAGCTCATCACGGTAGGTGGCGACCGGTAGGACGTATTCCACGGTCTGCTCCGCCCCGTCGCGCCAGATCTTCATGGGCACCGTGTCCCCGGCGAACTTCGAGCGGGTCGCGAGGTTCTCGAGCATCAGGTGGCCATAGTCCGGATCCTCGTAGTCCCCCTGCACATCCACGGGGAATCCATCCACCTCCAGGAGGAGGTCCCGCGGCTTGAGCACCGACGGCGCATTGGTGCGGCTGAGCACCTCGGTGACCACCGCGCCGCGCTCGGGTCCGGACAGCTTCAGGAACCGGAGTGTTGCCGGATTCTCCCCGGGCTGCCAGGTGAAGTCGAAGTACCCCAGCCCGCGATAGGCGCCTGATTTGCGGGACGCCAGCACCCGGCGGATCAGCGATGAGGGGATGACCTGGCAGGTGTTGCCGGTCTTGGACGCCGTGAGACCGACCACGGATCCGTTGAGTGTCACCGCCTCCGCCCAGCCCAGTCCGCCCAACTCGGTGTTGACCTCCAGGGTCAGTCGCGGTGCAAAGCTCAGCGTGCCCTCGCGGACGCTGAACTTGCTGAACTCCACGCGGCGGCTCTCCAGATTGCCGTCGCGCCACCGGATCAGGTTGAAGTCGGGACCCGGCGGGACCACGGCGGCCAGTTCGGCCGGCTGGAGTCCTTCCCAGAAGGTGTCGGCATCGGTGGTGACCAGGGCGAGATTGGCGTGTGGGTCCGACCAGGTCACCCGGGCGTCATACCACTTCCCGCGGCCACCGCGCTGCAACCGGACCAGGGTGGCCCCGGGCAGATGCTGGGCGGTTGTCAAAATCTCGCGGTCCGCAAGCACCACGCCCCCCTTGCGCACCGTGCGGGTGGGTTTGCTCCAGGGCTGGGAGTAGTCGTATTCCTTGGAAGTGACTTCCAGAGTCACATAGGAACGCTCCCACATCCGCAGGTCGGCGCCCTGCAGGGCGCCCAGCAGCAGCAGGGCCATCGAGACGGCGGCCAGAAGACGGCGGGAAAGGCTCATAGGCGTCGGTCGCTGGGGATTCCGTGGGTGTCGAGGATCTGGGGGGTGGCGGCGGCGGCAGCAGCGCGGTCCAGGCACTCAAAGCCGCCGCGCCCGGAAAACTGGATGAGATGCTGATCGCCGGAGGGATTCTCCAAGGCCTTCACCACATCTTCCAGTCGCTCGATGCGAACGCCATTGATGGTGTCCACCAGGGCCCGCCCGCGCACCCCCAGGTTGGCGTTGACCGGATGCGCCAGGGTGGTGGCCAGGACCACGGGTTCCGGCCGGGCCTTGTCCGGATCCTCGCTGCGCCGGTAGTAGAGTTCGTAGATCAGGGCAGCGGTTGCCGGATCCGACTGCTCGCGCCCCAGGGTCCGGAGAAAATCGGCACTCAGTGGAGTGAATACCAGTCCGCCATGCACGTAGTACCGAGGTGGGACGTCGTACTGATTGCCCGCGAGACGGTCGGCCTCGTAGGTGGACACCGGCAGCTCCAGCTCCATCGGACGCCGGTCGCGGAGGATCTTGAGCGCCACGCTCTCCCCGCTCTGAGGCCCCTGGAAGGCGATGGAGACCGGCACGCGGTTGCCCTCGTAGAGCACCGTGCCATCGCTGCCCACGGGAAGCCCCCCCGCCTCCATCAGCACGTCATCCGGCTTCAAGCGGGACTCGGCGGGGGTGCCGGAGAGGATGCCATCAATGCGCGCACCGGTCGGCTCGTTGCCCAGCCCCAGGTGGGAGCGATAGGCCGGATTCTGCAGCGGCACCAGGCGGACGCCGGCCATCGGGAACCCGTCGTAGCGTCCATCGTCCACATCTTTCAGGAAATGCCGGATCACCTCGGGCGGAATGAAGAACCCGGCATTCTCCAGTCCCGGAATGCCCTGGAAGGCCACCCCCACCACCTTGTCGTCCTGCAGGACCGGGCCGCCGCTGTTGCCGGGATTGATGGCCGCATCGGTCTGCACGGCCAGCAGCGAGCGGTTGCCGGGGTGAGAATAGGGCTGCACCTCGATGCGGGACACCACGCCGCGGGTGTAGGAAATCTGTTCGCCGCCGGCGGGATAGCCCACGCTGACCACCGTGGACCGCACGGCGGGAAGGTCGCCGAACTCCAGCGGCTCCAGTCCATCGAAGAAGGCCGGGTCCTCCACCTCAAGCAGGGCGAGGTCGCAGTCGTGTCCGACATAAGCAACCCGAGCCTGGAAGGGCCGCGGGTCCTGATACCGCCGCACCAGGATCTGTTTGGCCCAGGCGATCACGTGGGCATTGGTCATGATGCGGCGTCCGCGGATGACGAATCCGGATCCGCTGGACCGGCGCACGGAGTCAAAGCGCCACGGCGCGTCGTACACCGGGGTCTGGCTGAACGTGAGAATCTGCACGACCGAGCGCTCCGGATTCCCGGCGTGCAGGGCATGCAGAGCGCACGACATCAGCACCAGGCCGGCTGCAACCATTCGAAACCGCATGCCGGCGAAAGTGTTGGGGCCGGCAGGTGCGGTCAAGTCCCGGCGCCGAGCTGCGACGCCAGGAAATCGGCGCTGGATGGACCGGCAGCGGGAGGCTATGGAAGGGGGCAATGAAGACGGCATGCCTGCGCTCCCGCATTCCCTGGCTCACCTCCGGCATCCAGTGGGTTCTCCGGATCCTTGTCGGCGTGGCCGCGATCGCCACGGTGGCGGCACAGGCGCCGCGGATCGTCTCGGTCACTCCGGCGGATGGCGCCACCGATGTCGCCATCACAACGCCGATCGTGATCGTCTTCGATCAGGACATGGACACCCTGCTGGCCCCGTTCGCCGCCTTGGGCAATCTGGCGATGAGTCCCGCAAATCTGGCGCAGACGACCATGGGGTCCTGGGCCTCCGACAAGCGGACGCTGACGCTGCAACTGGCCTTCGGGAACTGGCCCCTCAGCACCATTACCTGGACCCTGAACCCGGCGGGGGTAAATCCGTTCCTCGCAGTCAAAAGCGCCTCAGGAACGCCCCTGGCCACGGTGTCGGGTTCCTTCTCGACCGGTCAGGGCGCCCCGGTGCTGGGGTCCGTCTCGCCGGCGGACAACGCGCAGGCGGTGCCGACCAACTCGCCGGTCACCTTTCGCTTCAACCAACCGATGAAGAAGATCGAGTTGCCGGGAGGAACGCCGCCCGCGGTGTTCTTCGCCGGGAACGGCATTGAACGCTCGAAATTCCGGTACCAATGGGCCGCCGATGGCCGGTCCCTGACCTGCGAATACACCGGCGGATTTCCACGAAACGCCCGGATCGAGTGGGCGCTCAATCCAGCAGGCGCACCGGTGATCCTGGAGAGCGAATCCGGAAAGCCGCTTGCCAGCAGCACCTATCGGGGCGCGTTCACCACCGGCTCCGGCGGGGGCCCGTGCGATCCGGTCCCGCTGGCCGGCTGGGGTTCCTACGGCATCACCCGCCGGGGCAACTATGCACAGGACTCCGCGGCGGATCCGGTGCCGGATGACGAGGGGGTGCCATTTCTCTTCGGCGCCGTGGTGGCCAGTCCGCCCTTGGGAGCGCCGGTCACCGCAGCCACGCTGGAGTTCCCGGACGGTTCCAACACCAACCTGGCCAACTTCAACTTCTTCAGCTTTTACGCAACCTTCCCCACCGAAGCCGAACTGCTGGCCGCCTCCCCGGCCGGGACGTACACCGAGCGCTTCACCCAGATCGGACTGCCGGAGCGGGTGGCCGAGATCGAGTCGGACCTCGAGTTTCCCCCGATCCCAAAGGTCACCAACTTCGCCGAAGCACAGTCCGTGGTGGCCACCCAACCCTTCACCCTCCAGTGGAACGGATTCACCAGTGCATCGGGAGACGACTTCATCTCGATCTTCGTCTCGGATGACCAGAATTCCACCATCGTCTTCCAGGCACCTGATCCCTGCGTGCCGAGAACCATCCAGGCCACCGACACCTCCATCGTCCTGCCGGCCAATACCCTCTCTGCCGGCCGCACCTATCATGCAGAAATCCTGTTCGGGAAGAGCTTCCTCTTCGAAACCAACCGGTTCCCGATGATGTTTGGGTATGGCTTCAACTACCGTTCCACCTGGTTTCCCATGAAGGCGGCGGGCGGCGGCACCCCGGCGGACCCTGCCGTGCTGACGGGCGTGGAACTTCAGGATAACGACCGGATCGCGTTCGACCTCCAGGGAAGTGCGAACCGCAGCTACGCGGTACAGCGCGCCAGCCGCCTGGATGCCGCCATCTGGTCCGAGGCCGGGACGGTGGTCACGGACGCCGGCGGCGCGGGACGCTTCGAGGATTCCCAGGTGGCCGGGACCGGCCCCCTCTACTACCGGGCGCTGGCGCCGTGATCCGCGGCCGGCCGCAGATCCGTCAACGCACCGGATCGCCATTGGGCATTTTCCCAGTTCCGAAGGGCGCATCGCGGGCTCCATATTAGATGAGTGCGGTTGGAGAATTCGGGATGATTAACTGACCGACTTCAACGCACCCGGGATTGGGCCTTTTGGGGGAATGCACCCATCCATTCATCCCCGGAATGAGGGTCCGGGACGAATCGGAAGATTCGCACTTGCCACGAAGTTCCACGGCCCATACTAACTTAGTTATGCAGGCTATGCGATTCTTCGCCGGCGTGGCTGCCCTCCGGTTGATGATGGAGTTGGCGTGTGGCCAGCATTGGACCACCACCCCCCCGCGCTTTCCCTTCACCGCACCCGTTTCCTCATATTCACTCACCAACGCCCTTGGCGGACTTCAATTCACAGGGGCCGTCGGCTTGGCCGTGCCCCCAGGCCAGACCAATTCGCTCTTCATCACCCGAAAGCAGGGACGGATTGACGTCGTCACCAACCTGGCCACCCCGACCGCCACACTTTTCCTGGACCTGACGGCAAGCACCTTCACGGCAAGCGAGGGAGGGCTCACCGGACTGGCGTTTCATCCGAATTACCAGCAGAACGGCAGCTTCTTCGTGTTTTATACACGGACCAACGCCGGATCGGGGCAGATGCACAATGTGATCTCCCGGTTTCAGACGGACCCCGCCAATCCATGGCGGGCCTTGACCCAGTCGGAGCAGGTCCTCATCGCGGCACGGGATTACAACGACACCCATCAGGGCGGGGACCTGCATTTTGGTCCCGACGGCTATCTGTACGTTTCCCTCGGGGACGGCGGTGGGTCCTGGGGGCAGTTCACCAACTCGCAGCGCATTGATCTCGATCTGTTTGGCGGCATCCTGCGTCTGGATGTGGACGGACGCCCCGGCAGCCTTCCGCCGAATCCCCACGTCTCGGTTCAGGAAGGCTACTGGATCCCCGGGGACAACCCGTTCATCGGCGCAACCAGTTTTGGCGGACAGGCCGTATCTCCGGGATCCGTGCGCACCGAATTCTGGGCCGTGGGGCTGCGCAACCCATTCCGGATGAGCTTCGATTCCGTGACCGGATTCCTGTATGCGGGGGATGTGGGGAACAACACGGTTGAGGAGATCAACCGGATCGTCGCCGGCGGCAACTTCGGCTGGAACCGATTTGAGGGAACCGACCAGAAGACCGGCCTGCCGCCCGGGGTGACCTACCTGCCACCCCTGCATGAGTACCGCCACACCAGCCAGTCCACAGGCAATCCCGAGTTCCTGGGAGACTGCGTGGTCGGCGGCATCGTCTATCGCGGCCTGCGACACCCCGAACTTTACGGAAAGTACGTCTTTGGAGACTACATGACCCGCCACATCTGGGCGATGAATCCGGCCGGAACAGGACTGGTGCGCCTGATGACGGCAGGCACCCCATTTGTCTGCTTCTTCAACCACCCGGGCACCGACGAACTGCTGGTGGTGGAACGTTCGGGCACCACCGTGGGCCGGGTCTCCAAACTGGTGCGCACCACGCAGTCCGGGGCAACACCCCTCCCGGCGACACTCAGCCAGACGGGCGTCTTCACGGATCTGGCGACCCTCGCGACCCAGGAGGGCATCCTGCCCTATGAAGTGAACGCCCCCTTCTGGTCCGATCACGCCGAAAAGCTGCGCTGGTTCTTCCTGCAGGATCCCGCGTCCGCCATCACCCGCGACGCCGCGGACCAGTGGACCCTTCCGACCGGAGCTGTCTGGGTGAAGCACTTCGAGATGGAGATGACCCGCGGCAATCCGGCAACCCGCAAACGCCTGGAGACCCGGTTCCTCGTGAAGACGGCAGACTCGGTGTACGGCCTGACCTATCGCTGGCGGGCGGATGGAAGCAATGCCGACCTGGTGGGGGACTCCGGGCAGTCGGAAACGCTGCTGATCCTCGACGGCGGCGTGACCCGCACCCAGGTCTGGCATTACCCGGGCCGGTCGGAGTGCCTGGTATGCCACACCACCACCGACGGAGGGGCGCTCGGCTTTAGCACCCGGCAGCTCAACCGGAATGTGACGGTGAGCGGGGTGGCGATCAATCAACTTACGGCTCTGGGGAATCTGGACGTCTTTTCCCCGCCGCATGGCTCCCCGGCGTCCCTGCCGCGGCTGGCCTCACCCGCGGACGCCACCGCCAGCCTCGAGTTCCGGTTCCGATCCTACCTCGACGTGAACTGCGCCTACTGCCATCAGCCGGACGGATTGGGCCGCGGCACATGGGACGGGCGGCTGAGCACTCCCCTCGCCCAGGCCGGCATCCTCGATGGAGGGGTGATTGACGACCTCGGTATCTTCGGCGCCCGGGTCATCGCGCCCGGCAACCTGGACTCCTCGGTGCTCTGGCATCGGGTCTCCGCGCTGGGATCGCAGCACATGCCTCCGCTGGCGACCTCGGCACTAAACACCGCGGGCATCGAGTTGGTGAGGCACTACACCCTGTTTGCCTCCGAGGGACCGCTTCGGACACTTTGGCAGATCGGCAGCGATGACCCTGCCTCCGTACCCGCCTCCTCGCGGCACCTCGAATTCTCCATGCAGAACGGCAGCGGCAATGCGGTTCCCGGGGAGGTGACCCGGGTGCCAGGTGACCCGGAGTTTCCGGCCAATCCCGCGATCAACCCCGTGGCCGACGACGATTTTTACTTTGCCGGGGCGTATCCGCCCGGATTCAACGGCCTGACCCTGGGACGGTCTGTTCCCTTTGACGAGCCTGCGGGCGCGTGGGAGCGGGGTCATACCGCCGGGGACCGCACCAATCGAATTCATTTTGTTCTCGACCCGGCGCACATCGGGAGCGGCCGTGCCTTCCGGTTCACCGCGGAGTTCGCCTCGGGAGGTTATTCCATCAATGACGTGATCCAGAGCGTTTTCGGCGATCACGATATGGTCGTCCGCTTTCGCAACGGCAGCGGCAACTCCGTGGTGCTCCGATCCCAGCGAATCTCCCAGCCCTCCACGCTGGTGGTTGAGTTTACCGCCGCCGCCGCAGGAGCCACGGCGGGTCCCAACACCATCGAGATCATTCGCACGGGCCCCAACCTCTCCAATGGCGCCCACTGGATCCGCTATGACCATGCCCGCATTGAGTCCATCGGGGAGTCGAACTTCGCGCCAACGCTGGCGCAGCCCGCCAGCCAAACGATCCCCGAGTCGGCACTCCATCAATCCCAAC
>JAFLEG010000192.1 GCA_017302195.1 Verrucomicrobiota bacterium | reverse complement strand
CGGAGGCTTCGGGATCCACAACGTCCAGAAACGCCAGCGGGCGATCCACGTCCTGAATGGTCATCTTGCCGGAATAGGTCGTGTTCCTTCCATACAGGAGCCCCCGCTGCACGGTCACGATCACGGACTCATCCTTCTCATCCAGCCCATCCACCAGGGGATTGACGGTGAAACTCACCTCGGACGCCCCGGCAGGAAAGGTGATCAGGGGGAGGAGCAGCGAGTAGTCACTGCCGTTGACCGACGGACCGGTCCAGTCCACGCCCACCTGCAGCGCCTCGGTGAGGGGTGCCGTTCTGCGCAGGGTGAATTTACCGGTGGCGCCGCCCTCCACGAGCGTCGCGGTGCTGGCGACCACGGAGATGAGCGACAGGAGATCGCGCACGCCGGGATTCCTGCCGTGGAGATATTCCAGGGCATTGACGATGCCGTCGCCATCGGGGTCCTTATGCCCATCGCCCTCATTGGGATTGAGCCCATGCTGGACTTCCCATCCATCCGGCATTCCGTCGTCATCGGAGTCCGCGCTGGCAATGCTGGTCCGGGAGACCCGCCGCTCAAACTCATCGCTGAGCCCGTCGGCATCCGCATCGGCAAACGGCGACGCCACGGCAAATCCGTTGGGAATGTCGGGAGAGGCCAGGGAGAACGCGGTCCAGTTCTGCCCCAACGTGCCCACCACGGACTGATCCAGCGACCAGGGTCCGGCCATCGCCCCGGCGGCGAAGATCTCGTAACGCACCCCGGCCGTCGTGCCCCGGAGCCATCCGCCGGGCGCCCCGGACATCGCCCCCAGCGCGCTCTCGATCCACAGACCGGACCGATGATTTGCGGGCAGGGTGGGCGCTCCAAATTCCGATCCGGCGGCCATGGAAGCGAGGGCCCCCTCCGGGGTGGCGCCACTGCCCTGGGACGCCACCGCGGAGGCGAACTGCCCGGCGATTCCCGCCGCAGGCAGCGGATGGTTGGCGGTCAGCAGGAGATCAAAGTCCGCGCGCAGGCGGCGCAGACCGGTGACATCACCCCCCAGGCCCCATCCTCCGCTGGACCGTTCCGCCAATGCCGGCCAGTGGGTCACGCCCGCTCCCTGGGTGACCCGGGCGCCGTTGACATACAGCGCGCTGTTCGTCGGGGACCAGGTGAGGGCCAGATGCATCCATTGATTGGAGCGGAAAGCCACCGGCGCCCGCAGCCAGGTCACCTCCTGCCCGCGGGCCTGTCCGAGGAACTGCACTTCATGGCCGCCGGGATTCACCAGCCAGGCCCACCATCCGGTCCGCGCGGCGCCCGGGCTGCCAACCTCCACCAGCGGCGTGGCGACCGATGGGGCCAGCGGGCCGCCCGGGCTCCAGTCCGGCCGGAGCCACAGGCTCACCGTGCCATTCCGGACCGAGAAATCCCCGTTGGTGTTGACCTGGCGGACGCCCAGGCGCAACGAGGACGGCAGATCCGGGGAAAGACGAACCCCGTAGCCCCACGGCGAGGGGACAAGGAAGAGGTTGGAACTGACGACCGGGGCGTCGGACCGATAGCCGGCGAGCAGCGACGGATCATCGAACGGCCAGGCGCCCAGCAGTTGAGGAACGGCGGACGCCGGCCAGGGAGCGCCATCCGGCGCGCTGACGCCATCGGTTGTCCAGTCCAGCGCGGGCGGGACCGGAGGAGGCGCGAATTGGGCCGCGGCCACGAACGGCAGCAGCATCGGGAGGACGGCGGCCAGACGCCGGAGGACTGGGTGGCGGAAGCGGGTGTTCATCGGGAGGAAAACATTTCCTCCATCAGGGCCCACGCCGCCGTGTCCGAGAATCGCCAGATGTGACTACCGAATTCGCCCGCGCTACCGTCCCGTCACCAGCGTCCACCAGCGCCGCGGCTCATCGTACAGGATCTCGCGGAACAGCCGCTGCACTTCGGCCGCCCTCGGCTCCTCCAGCCGCTGGCACAGCGCAAATGCGCCCACAAACGCGAGGGCCACCAGCGCGAAGAACACGCTGTAGCGCGTCCAGTGGAAGCCCAGCGTGACCGCCTGCCAGCCGCCCATCGCATCCAGGACCAGACCCCACGCCACCGGCGACAGTCCCAGGGTGATCTGCCACACCACCATGAAGACGGCGAAGAAGTGATTCCGTCCGGAGCGCGGCACGATCTCCATCGCCAACCGGTTGTTGGCGGCGGAGAACAGGGCGTTGACCAGGCCCAGCAGCATCATCAGCGGCACCGCCAGGGTCGCGGTCACCGGAAGCGCGCCGCCCGCGGCCAGCCACCATCCCGCACCGATGACAAATCCCAGCACCATGGTGAAGGCGAGCAGCGGCTTGCTGCCCAGTCGATCGAGCCGCGGCCCGGCGAGCCAGGGGGACAACACCCCGCCCACAAACGCCAGGGACATCAGGTAGAGAATCCGGTCCTCCGGGAGCCCGGCGCCGGTCTTCAGGAAGGTGACCACGAAGGTCGTCAGCCCCCCGTAGGCCACCGACCAGGCCACATTCACCCGGAGCAGCTTCCAGAAGGGCGGATGCGACACCAGGGCGCGCCACGGGATGTCCCCACGCCCGCCATCGGGTTCCTCCGGCGGCGTGCGGTCCGGGATGCGTCTCAGGTAGGGAAGGCTGGCGGTGCCGGTCAGTGCGGAGAACAGGAACACGCCGGCAAAGCGCCAGGGTCCTCCGTCCGCGCCCAGCACCCAGCCGCTGAGCCCAAAGGCCAGGACACTCGCGCCATTCATGCAAAGCTGGTCGCGGGCGAAGTGGCGTCCGCGCAGCGACGCCGGCACCAACTCCGTGACCCAGGGCAGCCAGGCGGCACTGGCAATGCCGCGCGACACGTTGAAGGCCAGCAGCAGGGACAGCAGCAGCACCAGGCGCGTGGCGGCATCCAGGAAGCCGCCCGTCACCGGCACCGCCGCCATCAGGAAGATGATCCCCACCCGCAGCGACCAGCCGCCCAGCACAAAGCGGCGGTAGCCGATCCGGTTGACGAACCGGGCCGCCGGCAACTGCGCGATCACCAGCAGCGGCATCATGCCGGCGAGAATCCCCAGCACGGTGGCACTGGCCCCCAGCGACTTGGCGTACAGCACCATCGGGCTCCCCAGCACCGGCTGGAAGGACAGTGCATTCCACGCCGAGAACCAATACATCGGCGCCAGGGTCCGCAGCAGATCCCGCTGCTCCTCCGCTGTCCGTTCACGATCCCCCGGGACGCTCACCGGCGCGCATCCTGCCGCGTCGCGCCCGGTCCGGCCAGCCTCGGTAGGCCTGTGTTCCACCGCGGCCCCATCTGAATCCGCTGCGCTCGTGGATGAACGACGGGGATCGCGGGAAGGGCCCGAAGCGCGACGCTTCCCACGATCCCCGCGGGAACTCCGCACGCGCAACGGGGAAAGTTTGGGTCGTGCGGAAGCCCGAGCCCTACCAAGGAGTGGCAGATTCCATCCTTTGCGGCCTTTGCGGCCTTGGTGTGAGCCACCCTCTGATACTGGGCCGGAAGACTCTCAGCGAAACCAGGCGGCGGGCTCGCGGGAGAAGCACTCGGACAGCGGGATCCCGTCGGAACCAATGAGGATGGTGACCCACTTCGGGTAGCGTCGGCGAAACGAATCCAGCCCGCTCAACCGGCTGTGGCGTCCGCTCCTCACCTCCACGGCAAAATCCCGGGTCCCATGGCTGACGACGAAGTCCACCTCCGCGGGACCGTCACGCCAGTAGGTGATGCGCCATTCCGGACCCGTCAGACCGTTGAGCAGATGAGCTCCCACCGCATTCTCCAGCAACCGCCCCCAGAGGGCCGCGTCCTGCACGGCCTCCGCATGACCCCGGGAGGACAGGGCGTTCACCAGGGCGTTGTTCCAGAGGATCAGCGTGGGGCTGCTGCCGCGTTTGCGCGCCTGCCCCCTGGAGAACAGTTCGAGTCCGATGACGAGAAACGCCGTCTCCAGCAGCCGCAGGTAATTGGCCAGCGTCACCGTGTTCCCGGCATCCGACAATTGGCCAAGCATCTTGCTGGATCATGGATCTCATCCAGGACCATCAGGACCCGGGAGCCCGCGGGACCCGCCTCGTGCGTCCGGGCCAGCCGCCACTGCGTTTCGATCCGGGCCTGGGGCTGCTGGAGAGCACCATCCGCCGAGGCGGACACCATCGGCCAGGCCAGGTGCCGGGCGATCTGCCGCGCCGCCGTGGTCTTGCCCACCTGCCGTGGACCAATCAGCACCTGCATCAACGGCACCTTCCGAGCCACGGCTCGCACCACCTCTCCAACCACCGATCGCTCGAACGGCATGACGGAGCTCCATCGGGAATACCTCCGAGAATCAAAAATACTCAGCCACTGAGTAAACTTACACAGTTGCTGGGTAAAACCACGAAGATCACCGGGCGCCTGCCTTGACACCTGCAATTGTCGGGCAGAGCGTCGAAAGTCACCACACCAGAGACGGTTCAATCCGGGCTTCAGAGCGTTGCAATCGCCTGCGCGTCCGGAAATCCGCCACCTGTCGCCATGCGTGCCAACCCAGTTCCAAGATCCGCCGCCCAGATTCCCCGCCGCCTGCCTGGAAGCGGCATGGCGAGCGCAGCGCGCCCTCCGACTCTTGGCGAAGTGGGGAGGTGGATATGGGTCCTCAGCCTCGTGGTCCCGGTCCTGGCCTGGGGCGATCCGCTGATCATTCGCTCCGGGGCAACCCTCAAGCTGGGCAACGCGGACCATCCCACCGCGTTGGAGCACACCTTCGTGACCATTGAGCCCGGGGGCGTTCTGGAACTGCGTGGGGAAGTGGCGATCCAGGTTGCGGGGGATATCACCATCGCCGGGCAGATCGTGGTGGACCCGAGCATCCGCAAACTGAAGGCCGGATCTGGCATCCCGGGAAAGGATGGTGAGTCCGAGGCTGGGACCAACGGACAAAATGGCGGAAGCGGCACCAACATGGTGTCGGGAGGTGTCATCACCCTGAATCTTCGCGCGGAGGGGACGGTGAGGATCAGCGGCTCGATTGATTTGCGTGCCGAATTGGAAGGCGGGGACGGCGCGCGCGGCGGGGACGGCGCCTTTCGGCCCGCGTACATTGGCACGCAGGCGGGTTCGGGCGGTGGCGGCGGTCATGGGGGGTTCGGTCCCGCCAGGGTGGTGATCAATGCCCACACCATTGATCTCCGGCCCAGTGGGCAGATCCTCCTGGACAGTCTGGGGCGCGGCGGGAAGGGCGGCGACGGGGGGAATGGTGGTTTGGGTGGGAGCCTGGGGATCACCAACACCAAGAGGGGAGGGGCGGCCGGAAGCGGTGGTGAAGGCGGCACGGGAGGCAGCGGAGGCTATTTGACCCTGGGGGCGGCCATTCTGCGGATTGAGGGGCAGATCTCCCTCACAGGCGGCGAGGGCGGCGAGGGGGGCATGGTCGGGTTGCCGGGCGACGGCGGATACGGAGGCGACGGCGGCAACCAGCCTGGTGGAAACGGCGGCGATGCTGGGAACCCGGACGGAAGCGGACCGCGGGGTGGACGCGGTGGACATGGCGGCGCCGGCGGAACACTCACGATTCGGGCCACGGAGCAATTGGTGTACACCACCAAGGCCAAATTGGACGGCGGACGGAGTGGCAAGCCTGGCGCGGGACGTCCGGCAGGGGCTGCCAGGGGAGGCAAAGGAGGATCGGGTAATCCGCCGGGACATGACGGACGGGCCAGCGGTCCACTGCTGCCGGGTGCCGAGGGCCTGCCCGGACAAGATGCCATCGAATCCCTCTGGACCGGATTCACCCCTCCCTACTGGACAGGTCCCTTCATCTGCTCAATTCCGTTTACCGACACCGATGCCGAGGGGGTGTTGCGCAAGGGGATGGAATTGTGCGGTGGCCATTGCATGTCCGTGTTCTTTAGAGCCGAAGCGGGAGCGCCATTGGAGCTTCGGTTCGAACATCGCTGGCGGACCGCGACGGGCGCCCTGGTGGTGCGCTTCGGAGGCCACGTCCTGTACCGGACGGAGGCGCCCGGAGGTGTTCCCGCCGGGTTTAGCGAGGTTCGCGAGGTCTTCAGCGATCCGGTGTTGTTCAGCCCGTTTCTCCGCCCCCTCGAAATCTGCGTGGAGCCAGCCGAGGCGCGGATCCAGATCGCCAATTTCGTCATCCGCCGCGCACCCGAGCTCAATGGGCCCCAATTGGTGATCGAGGGACCTGTGACCGGCACCGGTCCGATCGGGTTCAACTGGTTAGCTCTGGTGGGCCAAACCTACCAACTACAGGTGCGGTCGTCGCTGACCGCAGGATCCTGGGAATCCGTGGGGTCCCCGGTGATCGGCACCGGCCAAAGCATGAACGTGTCCGCACCGCCACCATCCAGTCCAGGCGGGGTGTACTACCGTCTCATGGCGTCTCCAGTGCAATGAAGACCTCGTCCGAGGCGATCAGGTCTGGAGTGTTTCCGTACCGAGCATCATGCCACGCCTGGTTCAATGGCTTGCCCCGTGCCGGGACATCCTTCGACCTGCAGCAACTCCACACCCGCTACGGAGGAAGTTTCGGACGTGTGGAAACGAGTCCCAACTTTTTCGCCGGGCGTGTGGCGTGCCGCAGATCACCTCGCACTCCGTCCATTCCCCTCGCCAAACAGTCGGAGCTCCCTCGCTCTCCAGTTACCGGAGCACGGCACGGTAGTACCCGATCGCCCGTCCCGCCCGCACGGGATCGGTCTCCTCGAACGTCCCAAGGCCTTCGAGGTTCGGCAGCAGACCCAGATCCAGCCAGGGACCGCCGGGGCCGGACTCCGAGTACTCAATGCCCACCGACTGCCCTGGAGTCAGTGCGAGCGACAGGCGCAGCGTGCTCCCCGTGAAGGCGATCTCGCGGATGGTCAGAAGTCCGGCAGGCGGCGCCATCGAAAACACATAGGCGGCGCCGGCGTCCGAAGCGGAATCGTCCAAACCATCCCCGGAGGGACCGCCATCCTCCCTGAATGCGCCGGCAACCAGCCACGGCTCCATCACGGCAACCGCGGCGCCAAATTCATCGCCGGCGCCGGTGTTTGCGGCCTTGAGAAAGTCCGGGGCAGACCACGCCCCGTCGCGGCGGGAGAAGCGGTAGGCGGCGCCTGACCGGGGCGCGTCGTCGTTGTCATCGCTCCCATTCACCCCGGAGACCCGGGCGGATTCCCCGGGCGCGCCCACCATCAGGGTGTCGCCCACCATGGCCAATGCGCTGCCGAAGAGGTCCCGGGCACCTGCCCTGGACGCCTTCAAATACGCCTCGGGACTCCAGGAGGCGCCGCTCCGGGCAAAGACGTACACGGCGCCGGCGCCCGAGACGCTGTTGTCCGACGGATCCCCGCTTGTTCCGGAGCCGCCGCCGGATTCCTGGGGAGCGCCGACGGCCACCCGATCCCCGGAGAGCACCACCGCACTTCCGAAGAGATCCGCTGTCCCGGTATTGGACGCCTTGAGGAAGGCCTCCTGAACCCAGTCCGAGCCGGTCCGCCTGAACACATAGGCCGCTCCCGAAGACGGCGCCGCCAGCCCCGCCTGATTTCCGTCCACCCCGGTGGCGCTGCTGTTCTCAGCCCTCGCTCCAACGACGAGCGCATTCCC
>JAFLEG010000191.1 GCA_017302195.1 Verrucomicrobiota bacterium | reverse complement strand
GATGTCGAGGAGGCCTACGGCATCGCCCTGGAACTCCGGGCCGCGATCCGGCCGCGGATCAGCGCCTCCGGCATGTACCAGGCCGTGGACAACGCCTCCATCGAGGTGCCGCCCATCCCGGGATTCAACTTCCAGTTCCAGAACGACCAGTCGTGGAACGCCAACATCCTGGTCAGCCAGCCGGTGTTTGCCGGCGGACGCCTCCGCTCCCGGGTGCGGGCCGGCGATCTGACCGAGGAGGCGGCGCTGGCGCAGTTCCAGGCGCTGGTGGCCGACGCCGTCCTGGAGGTGAAGGTGAACTATGACGATGTGCTCCTGGCCGCCGAGCAGATCAAGACCCAGGAGGCCTCGGTCGCGCTGCTGGAGCAGGAGCTCACCGACCAGAAGCGCCGCTTCGACGCCGGCACCGCCCCGCGCTTCAACGTCCTGCGCGCCGAGGTGGAGCTGGCCAATGCGCGGCCAAAGCTCATCCGGGCCCAGAACTTCTTCCGCATCACCAAGAACAACCTCGCCACGCGCCTGGGCTGGGACATCCCGACCAACACCACCGAAAACATCCCCCTGGATCTGGCGGATCGCCTGGAAGCGAAGCCCTTTGACCTGAGCCTCCCGGTGGCCCTGGCCCGCGGCATCCAGCAGCGCCCCGAGCTGATGGCGCGCAAGACGGACGTCAAGCTGCGCCGTGAAGGCGTGAAACAGGCCCAGGCCGACTACTATCCGGCGGTGGGCATCGCCGGTGGCTACCAGTGGCGCAGCACGATTTTCCAGGATGACCTCAGCGTCAATTTCGACGGCTGGACCGCCGGGGCGCAGATGAACTGGTCCATCTGGGACTTCGGGGCGACCCGCGGCCGCGTGAAGGCCGCCAAGGCGCGGCTGGAACGTTCCCAGGTGGACGTGGACGACACCGCCCGGCAGATCGAGCGGGAGATTCGCACGGCGTACTCCAACTTCATCGAGGCGCAGCAGGTCCTGGAATCGCAGAGCAAGGTCATTGAGCAGGCGGATGAAGCCGTCCGGCTCGCCATGGCCCGCAACGACGCCGGCAGCGGCACCCAGCTCGACGTGCTCTCCGCGCAGACCGCCCTGACCGATGCCCGCACCATCCAGTCCGTGGCCCTCCGCGACTACGCCGTCGCGCTCGCACGACTGGAGCGCGCCATCGGCGAGGGCGCACGTTTGGTGCCGCCGAAATGAACAAAGTCCGCGGCGAGGACGTCCATTGCCGCGGACACCCCGCAAAGGCCGCCTTCGTGGCCGCATTGGGCGTCCCGCCTGGGGAATCTCTGACATCGGCGGGACGCCCGCTCCATTTCCGGAGAACCACCGGATCTGATCACCCCGGCCACCAGGTCGCCGGCGCCACAGGGAGGGGGGCCTGCCGATGGCGGTCCGCAGCAGCGTGGCGCCGAGGGGTCCAGGGGGACCGATTCAGACTTGATGCGTGCGACGGCGGGAGCCCACCTTGGGTCGGATTCCCCCCTGGCCCGCCGCACACGATGTCCCGTGTGGCTTCCCCACCGATCGAACCGTCCGGCAGGTCCCGGGGGATCCAGAAACGCGAGCGACCATGGCCCACCCGACACTTCCGAAGCTGGCCCGGAAATCCCACTCCCCTGCCACCGCGTGTTCCCGCAAGCCCCCGGCGTCGGAATCCGGTGAAGGCTCCGGTCCAGGGGGACAGGCCCTTCACCGCCTCCGTCCCGCCCGGTGCTGGCCGCGACTGGCGGCGGCCCTGATTGCCTGGAGCGTCGGAGGGACAGTGCTCGGCGCCCCGTCGCCCGGATTCAGCATCCAGGCGCCCCGGGTGGATCCCGACGGACGCTTCAGTGTCCAGGTGGCGGGCGGGACGGGGGCCTACTCGGTGCTGTACCGGGGCAGCGCCCTGGATGCCATCCAGGATCCGGTCGCCCTCAGCACGGAGATCGGTGCCGTGGTAACCCTGCGGGATCCGGGAGCGGCCGGCGATGCGCCGAGCCGGTTCTACCGGGTGGAGCAGCTCCTCACCCTGTTTCCCACCGATCTGGACGGCGACGGCATCCACGATGTGCTTGAACTGCGCTACCCCCGGGTTCTGGACCCCTTCAACGCCTCGGACGCCGACACGGATTTCGACCAGGACGGCCGGTCCAACCGGGAGGAGGCCGTGACGGGAACCGACCCCACGGTGGCGGACTTTGCGCTAACCCGGGTGAGCTCCCTCCCTGCCCACGGCGAGACGGGCGTCTCGGTACACCGGGAGGTGGTGTGGAGATTCTCGGAGACCCTGGCCGCAGATGCGGCGGTGGAGCCGGACGTCCTGCATGCGGAACTCGGATCTCGGCGCCTGCTGACCCGCAGCCAGCTCTCGGCGGATCGCCGGAAGGCGACGCTTTTTCTGCTGGAGCCGGCCCCGCCCGGCGCCCGGATCCGGGTGCGCCTCGACGGCTCCCGGCTCCGGGACATCCACGGCAACGCCGTGGATGGCGACGGGGACGGCGTTGCGGGCGGCTGGGCGGAGATCCGCTACGACACGATGAACACCACGGCGGTGCCGGGCACCGGGGTGAGCGGCTATGTGTTCGACTCGGAGTCGGACGCCGGACCGAACGGCCCGCAGAACCGTCCGCTGGCCGGCGTGACCCTCACCGTGGATGGCCAGGAACAGGTGCTGCGCGCCGTGACCGACGAGAATGGATTCTTTCTGCTGAGCCCGAGTCCGGTCGGGCGTTTCTTTGTCCACATTGACGGACGGACGGCGGTGGGCAGCGCCTGGCCGGACGGCGCCTACTACCCGGTGGTCGGAAAAACCTTCGAAGCCACGGTCGGGCAGACCAACACGCAGCCGGGGGGCACCCCCGCGGTGTACCTGCCCCGGGTGCCCGCCGGGGCCCTGAAACCGGTCAGCGCGGTGGCGGACACCGTGATCCGGCTTCCCGATTCCGTCCTGGCGGCGCGTCCCGAATTGGCGGGCCTCCAGATCACGGTGCCGGCCAACGCGCTGGTGGCCGACGACGGCGCGCGCGGGGGCCGGGTGGGTCTGGCCCCGGTGCCCAGGGATCGTCTTCCCTCCCCCCTGCCCCCGGGTCTGGAGCCACCGCTGGTTGTCACCGTGCAATCTGACGGCGCTTCGAACTTCGATGCCCCGGTGCCCGTGCGCTTTCCCAACCTGCCCGATCCGCAGACCGGGGACCGCCCCGGCCCCGGCGAGAAGACGATCCTCTGGAGTTTCAATCATGACTCCGGAAAGTGGGAACCCCAGGGAACCATGACCATCACGGCGGACGGCCAGTTTGCCGACACCGACCCGGGGGTGGGCATCCTGCAGCCGGGATGGCACGGCGCCCGGGCCGTGGGGCAGCCGGCCCCGCCACCGCCTCCCGGATGCAACCAATGGATGAAGGTCGGCGCCCTGTTTCTCGAATGGCAGCTCAAGCAGGCCGAGTGCGCGTACCGGACGCTGGCGGTCGCGGGCACCCTGACCGGATCCCCCGCGGGCCCGGGATTGAACGCCCTTGTGGCCGCCGGTGCTGCGGTCCCGGGACTCGCCAGCAGCCTCGGCAGTTTTGCCGGCGCGGTGCAGTCCGGACAGAACGCCTCCATCCTCACCAGCTCCCTGGCCCTCCTCAACAGCGCGGCCCAGGCCATCGGCAGCACGATCTCCGCAGCGTCGGCCACCTCGCTCAATTCCCAGATCGCGGGCCTGGTCCAATGCCTCCTGGAGATGTTGCGCGACCAGTCGGAATTCGCCTGCGCGGCGGTCCCCTGCATCCTCGGTCCCAACACGCCGGGACTCGCCAGACAGCAGGCCTCCTGCGGCGTCATCCAGGGCGCCCTGACCACCGCCCTCAACGCGATGGCCGCCTACAACTTCACCGGGGCGAACGCCATGAGCCGGCTGCTCATCGCCCTGGACCGGATGACCGCGCTGGTCACCACCCTGGCCGGCAACACGGCGCCGCAGGGATCGCCGCTGCAGCGGCGCAGCACCCCGGAGGAGATCCGCGAACAACTGCTCCGGGAGGCCGAGGCCGCCGCGGCCGCCACCCGGGAGCTGCAGTCGGAGCTGGAGACGGCCATCGTCCTGGACCAGTCGCTCGAAAGCTTCTCCGCCGCCTACTCCAATTACCTGGCCGACGTGTCCGGCCCGATGCTCTTCCGCCTGTCGGCGCATCAGAACGGCTGGTTCGCACTCCGCTCGGCCGGCGTCACCACACGGGGCCGCTCGACCGCCCTTGGCCGCTTTGAGACGCCCTTCGTCAACCTGGATGAGCCCTACGAATTCGCGATCTATGACCCGGCGCGCAACACGGTCTCGGAGGTCGAGGCACCCGCGCCGGGGTTCGGCAGCACGCCGGTGATTCCCGATCCGGTCCTCCGCGTTCCCGGGATCAACGATGCCAGCGGGGACCGGGATGGGGACGGGCTGACCGACCGGGCCGAGGAGGTCATCGGGACCGCGGCGGACCAGCGCGACACGGATGGCGACGGCGCCTCCGACTGGACGGAGGTCCAGTCGGGACAGAATCCCCTCGACGGCCTCTCGTTTCCCCTCGGGCCGGTGGCCGGACTGCAGTTGCCGGGCAATGCCAAGGCGATCGTCGTCTCGGGAACCACCGCCTACCTGGCGCTGGGCACCGCCGGCATCGGCATCGTGGACGTCTCCAATCCCCTCCAGCCCATCCTGGTGGGCACGCTGCCGCTGTCCGGCGACAGCTTCGCACTGGCCCACTGTTCCTCCGCAGGCACCCTGGCCGTGCTGTCCTTTGCCCCGGACGACCAGATCGCCCGCGGGGAGTTGTCCCTCCTGCACCGGGTGGACGTCTCCGATCCAGCCAATCCCCGGGCAGTGCAGTCACAGCCACTCCCCGCACTGCTGGTCCGCGAGCGCGATGGAATCTTCTATGTGCCGGTGAACGACCAGATCCGGATGCTGGATGCGTCCTCGGGACAGGAGATCGGGTGGCTCGGGGCCGGGGCCATGGTGAGCGGCCTGCTGGTCACGGAGTCCGAAATCTTTGTCACCAGCGGCAATCAACTGGCCATCCACGAACGCCGGCTGCTGGATGCCCCCCTTCTGGGCCGGCTCACCGGGGATTTTGACGCCGCGGAACGCACCTCCCCCGTGCCCATGGTGCTCGACGGCGGCACCCTGTGGATGGGCACGGCCCGTGGCCTGTTGACGGTGGATGTCACCGACCGAGCCGCACCCCGGCAGCGCAACCAGCCCGGTCCGATTCCACGCGCCGTGCGCACGCTGGCACTCAACGCCGCGCGCCAGGCCGTGGCCCTGACCACCGTGGGACCCAATGCCGTGAACGCGGGCGGCCAGACCTCCGTGTACAACATCGCGGACCCGGACTCGACCAACCGGCTCGCCCTGGTCCTCAACGGACGCAGCCGGACCTACGATGCCGTGCTGCATTCCGGATGGCTGCTGCTGGCGGACAGCGTCGCCGGACTCACGGTGATGAACGTGCTGCCCCCGGACTCCGCGGGAGTGGCCCCCTCCGTTGCCTGGGACCCGGGTGCCGTGGATGTGGATCCGTCGCTCGACGGAAGCCAGGTGATCGAGGGGGCGACGATCCACTTCCACCCCCAGGTCACCGATGATGTGGACGTGGCCACCGTCGAACTGCTGGTGGATGGCCAGGTGACCGCCATCACCCGCAGCCTGCCGGCCGACCTCGCCGCCCCGATGCCGCTGCGGTCCGGCGGCACCGACCGGGTGCGGATCACGTTCCGGGCACGCGATCGGGCCGGTCGCGAGGCCGAGACGATGGCTGGGGAACTGGAACTGCTGGAGGACACCGCACCCGCCGTCTCCGACGCCCCGGTTCCCGGCACGACCTTGGTCGCCTTCCGCAACGCCCCGCTGACGCTCCATTTCAGCGAGCGGCTGCAGCCGGATCTCCTCACTCCGTCCACGGTTTCCCTGAGGTGGCTTGGTGCGGATGGCCTCCCGGGTGGCGGTGATGACACCCTCATTCCGCTGACCTTCGCACAGTCCGCTGGCGGGTCTGTCGTGCTCTGGCCGGCGACGACGCTGGTGCCGGGACGCCACCAGTTGGTCCTCCCCTCGGCCTCCGTGCGGGATGCCGCCGGGAATCCGCTGCCGGAGGATCTCCTCCTGGAAGTGCTTGCCGTGGACGCGGCACCCGGCGCCGTGGCCTGGGTTTCTCCAAACCCGGGGCGGTTTCACGACCCGGGCAACTGGAATGTCCGGCGGGCACCCACTCAGGAGGACGTGGTGATCTCGATGCCCGGCGGCACGCCGGCCGTGACTCTCGATGGCGGCGTGGTGGCCCGCACGCTCGTCGCGGACGGGGCGTTCACCGTGACGCGATTCGGTTCCCTGACCGTCCGGGACCTCGGCCGGATCACGGGCGGCACCACGCTCGAAGGCGGCTCGTTGGCGGTGAGTGCCGGGGGCCGATTGATCACCGGGCTCCGCGCCACGGGCGGCCGGCTGACGGTTTCGGGAGATCTGGAGACACCGGGCCCCGTTGTCCTGAGGTCGGGGGTGGTGGTCACCCTGGAGGGGCCGGACGCGCAATGGAGGCGTCCGGACGGCCTGGACTTCCGGGACTGCACGTTCTCGGTGCAGAACGGCGCCGTCGCCGAGCTTCCCGAAGTGGTGGATTATGATTCGGAGGGCGATTTCAGCGGACTGTTTCCCGTGGGCACCACCTTCCAGGCCCATGGGCCGGAGAGCCGGCTCCGGCTGCCAGAACTGCGCACGGCACGCGGTCCCGAGGAACTGCGCTTCACCGGGGCTCCCTCCCTCGCCTTCATCGCCGGTGACGGCGGCGTGGTCGAACTGCCGCAGGTGACGGCCCTCACCGGCCGGGTCCGAATCGAGGCCTCGGGACAGGGCCGGATGGACCTGCCACTCCTGACCCGCATTGAAGGTCCCGCAACCCCCGCATTTCCCGCGAGCATCGTCTGCGGCAATGGGGTCGTGGACGCCCCCCAACTGGGCCTCACCACGGCCTGCCAGGTCACGCTGGGAAGCGACGGGCGGCTGCGCTGTGCACGCCTGGGCATCGAGGAGGGTTTCGCACTTCAGGGAGCGGGCGTGGTGATGGGCGACGTGGAGGTGCATGGCATGCTCTCCCCCGGGGAACCCTGGGGTGTGCTGCGCATCGAGGGCCGCGTCACCTTCGGGACACAGGGAGTGTTCAGCCCCGTCGTCGGATCCTTTGCCGGGCCCGGATCCCTGGAATCGGTTCAGACCGCGCACCTGGACGGCACGCTGCGGCCGATTCGGGCGCGCGGCGCGTCATTGACCTCCGGAGACCTGCTGGAGGTGGCCCGGTTTGGGGGTGGACTGTCCGGGGCATTCTCCACCGTGGATGCCTCCCAACTCGGTCCTGGCGCAGTCATCGAGATGGTGCCCGGTCCCGACCGTCTCAGCATCCGGGTGGTCTCCCCGTAAGGAGCCGGACCGAACCGCGGAAGGCTGCGCACATCCGGGGGCGTTCACGCTTCGGGCAACTCCGCGATGCGGTGGGCGAGGAACGCGCGTTCGCCGGGCAGGATGGCCAGCGCCTGGGCGCGGCGAAGATGGTGCAGGGCCTCCGGGATCCGGCCCGCCTCC
>JAFLEG010000190.1 GCA_017302195.1 Verrucomicrobiota bacterium | reverse complement strand
CAGAAGATCATGGACCAGTAGGCCCACCAGTAGGGAGCGCCCTTGGGGTCGATCCAGGTGGGGATGGCGCGGTTGAGCTTGAAGACGTGCTGCTCATACTCGTTGGCGGAGTAGTAGGCGATGAAGAACTCCATGCCGTAGGCGAAGCCGACGATCATGCCGGTGCCCAGGAGGATCTTGGCCATGTTCTCGAGGTGGCGGAGCGTGATGAAGTCCCGCATGTTGGGGTAGAGGATGCGGAAGGGGATGAGGAGCAGGAGCACCATGGCGAAGCCGCCGAAGATGGCGCCCGCGACGAAGTAGGGCGGGAAGATGGTGGTGTGCCAGCCCGGGAGGATGGAGGTGGCGAAGTCGAAGGACACGATGGAGTGCACCGAGAGCACCAGCGGGGTGGAGATGCCGGCGAGGACGAGGTAGGCCTTCTCGTAGCGGTGCCAGTGGCGGGAGGAGAATCGCCAGCCGAGGGAGAGGAAGCCGTAGATGTAGGCGCGGAGGGTGTCGACGCGAACGGGGAGGAAGGGGAGCAGGCGGGGACCTTCGCCCTGGCGGAGCCTGCGATCAGCGCGATCGCGGAGGGTGGCCAGGTCGGGGATCATGCCCATGTACCAGAAGAGCAGCGAGACGGTGCCGTAGGTCGAGACGGCGAAGACGTCCCAGAGCAGCGGCGAGCGGAACTGCGGCCAGATGTAGTTGGCGTTGGGGAACGGGATCAGGTAGCCGGGCAGCAGCGCGAACCAGACGCGTCCGGTGTGCACCACAGGGAAGATGCCGGCGCAGGCCACCGCAAAGAGGGTCATGGCCTCGGCGGCGCGGTTGATCGAGGTGCGCCATTTCTGCCGGAGCAGGAAGAGCACCGCCGAGATCAGCGTTCCGGCGTGGCCGATGCCGATCCAGAAGACGAAGTTGGTGATGTCCCAGGCCCAGTCGGCGGGCTGGTTCAGTCCCCAGACGCCCACGCCGGTCGAGATGAGGTAGGCGACCAGGGTGAACATCATGCCCATCCCGCCGAAGCTGATGATGAAGGCGGGCCACCACCACTTGGGCATCGGCCGCTCACAGACGCCGGCGACGGCGTCGGTGATCCAGGCCAGGGAGCGTCCGTTGAGGACCAGCGGCTCGCGGACCAGCTCCTTCGGGGGATCCGCCACCACCAGCTTGGGCGGGGCGGCATGGGGGTCCGCATGGCTGCGGCTGCGCTTGGCGGGACTGGCCCCGCCGGCGGTGATGGCGGCGCTGGACATCAGGCGTGCCCTCCTTTCGGCGCGGTGGCGCCGGCCGGTTCGTGGCCGTGTTCTCCGTGGCCGTGGGGAATGAACGGATTCTCGTGCCGGATCCGCTCATAGTCGCGGATCGAATCGGGTTCCGTGTAGGTGTTCGGCATCGAGGGATTCGGGTTGCGGATGCGCGCCAGGTAGGTGACCCGCGGCTTGTTGTCGAGGAAGCCCAGCACCGTGTAGTTGCGGGGATCGTTGCGCGTCTGGTTCACTCGGGCCTCGGGGTCCAGAATGTTCCCGAACACGATGGCCTCGGCCGGGCAGGCCTCCTGGCAGGCCGTCTTCACCATGTCGCCCGGCACGCGCACGTTGCCGCTGTCCTTGGCCCGGTTCTTCACCGCGATCTTGGCCTGCGCCGCGCATGCGCACGGTGACGTCCGGATTCTTGACCAGCTTAATGACATCCCAGTCGGTCTCCTTGTACTGGTTGGGACCGAAGGGCCCGTGGTACAGCGGCGACTGGACGTTCAGAAAGAAGGTCCCGGTCTGCTGCGCGTAGCTGATCTGGCGCTTGTTGAAGTCGAAGAAGTTGAAGCGGCGCACCTTGTACGGGCAGTTGTTGCTGCAGTACCGCGTGCCGATGCAGCGGTTGTACGCCATGACGTTCAGCCCCTCGCTGTCATGCACGGTCGCGTTGACCGGGCACACGCTCTCGCACGGCGCATTCTCGCAGTGCTGGCAGAGCATCGGCTGGATCACCATCTGCGGATCCGCGGCCGGCGTCTCGTCCGTGGTCGGCAGGCTCGGATCGTAGCTGTAGTACCGGTCAATGCGCATCCACTGCATCTCGCGGCCCCGGGCCACCTGGTCCTTGCCGACGATGGGGATGTTGTTCTCCGCCTGGCAGGCAATCACGCAGGCGGAACACCCGGTGCAGGACCCCAGATCCACGGTCATCGCCCACTGGTTGATGTCCGACTTGGTCCAGGGCTGTGCCTGATAGGGGCTCTGGTAAATGTTCTTGATGGACCCGTCGGGATTGCGCGGCACGTAGTCGAGGTGCGCGTCGAGATCCATGTGCTTGGCGAAGTCCGGCTTCGCCGCGTACTCGGCAACGGTGGCCTCGCGCACCACCGGACGTCCTTCCATCAGTCCGTGCTCCTGTGTGACGGCCACCAGGTGGCGGCGCATCACCTTTTCCAACCGGGCACCGCGCGCCAGGTTTCCCGACTTGTGGGACGTCAGGGGATAGGCATTGAAGCCGCTCGCGCGGCCGACGCGGCCAACCTTGGTGCGGCCGTATCCCAGAGCACAGCCCACGACGCCGTCCGCCAAGCCAGGCTGCACCCAGGCCGGGCCCTCGATGCTGGCCCCGCCGACGGTCACCTTCACCACGAACTGCTCATACTGTCCATCCTTGGCGCGGGCGCTGGAATCAATGCCCAGGTCCTTGGCCGTTTTCGGCGACAGCAGCACCACGTTTTCCCAGGTCACCTTCGTGACCGGTTCGGGCAATTCCTGGAGCCATCCGTTGTTGGTGTTGCGCCCGTCATCCACCTTGGAGTCGCGGAACAGCACCACCTCGTACCCATCGCCCGCCGGTGCCGGCGCGGACTTCTCCAGCGCTTCCAGCACCCGGGAAGCGTCGAAGGACAGGCGGACGGGTTGCCCGGCGCTGTCGGCAAGAAATCCGTCGTGAAGGAACTGGTTCCAGGCGTTTTCCTCCCCGGAGGTCAGACCCTTGAAGGTCTCCCGCACCAGGTCGTAGGGCGTCGTGATCGGATGCCCCAGCAGTCGGGCCAGGACCTCCAGGTCCGATAGACCGCCAAAGAGCGGCTGGATGAGCGGCTGCACCGGAAGCACCGCCCCGGTGGCGCCACGGGCATCCCCCCAGGCCTCCAGAAAATGGGCGGAGGCCAGGTTCCAGGTGGCCAGGCTGAAGGTCTCGTCCTCGTAGTAGCCGAGGCGCACCACCGACTTCGCCTTTTTCGCGGCCTCGGAGAACTTCAGGTCCGCCGGAGCGTTGTAGGCGGGATTGCCGCCAAGAATCACCAGGGTGTCCACCTGACCGGCATACAGGGCCGCGACCAGGTCGGCCATGGACGACGTGTCCGCCGGCGTCTCCGCCTGGCGCAGCTCCACGGTCTTGCCATGGGCGCCGAGCGCCTCATTGAGGGCCGCAGCGATCAGGTGCACCGCCAAGGGCTGGGTGTAACCCGCCACCACCACGGCTTCGCCGCGGTGTGCGGCCAGGTCTTTGGCGCACTCGGCCGCCCACCCCGCAGGAGCCGGGGAGCCTTCGGCAAGTTTCTGAAGCGCCGCACCGAGCGTGCCGCCGGTCACCAACTGGGCTGCGACCTGGGCAGCCACCCGCACCACCTCGCTGGGTTTCACGCGCAGGCGGTGATCCGCCTGGCCGCCCGTGGTGGTCATCAGGGACTCGACCACGTAAAGGCGGTTCATCCCTTCGCCCGGTTTGCGACCCGCAGCAAATCCCCGCGTCATGCCACCGGCATCCGCCTCGGCGCCGAACAGGTTGGCGTCCAGGGAAAGGATGCGCTTGGCCTGGTCCAGCCGGTAGCGGGGCTGCACCTCGGCACCGAAGATGACGGACGCCGCCGTGCGGTGGACATGAAAATCCACCGGTTCGTAATTCACCCAGCGGGAACGCCCGTACTTCTCGGACAGCGCCGTCTGCAGCCGGGCCCGCGTGGGCGAGCTGCTGCGTTCGGACAGGATCCAGAGGCCCTCGCCCGCGTTGCCGCCAAACTTCTGGGACAGTCCGGACAGCATGTCCGCCACCTTCGCGGCATCCACGTCGTTGCCCTGGAAGGTGTGCCGGATGGCGCGGTCCGGATCATAGAGGTTCAGAATCGCCGCCTGCACCTGGGCGTCGGTCCCCGCGCTGCCCGGTGCCAGGGAGTTGGGCTCCAGCTTGGTCGGACGCCCGTCGGTCCACTTGGCCAGCACTGGCGTGGCCGAACCCCGGGAGGGCATCGCGGTGGCGAAGTACTTCCAACCGCCGTGAAGGTACCCTTCGGGCTGCTTGCCGAAGGGCAGCAGCTCCTCCTCGGGGCGGCGGCATCCGGTGGCCAGCCCGCCCATGCCGGCCAGCAGGAAACTGGCGGACATCAGCTTCATCCAGTCGCGGCGGGACTCGCCCTCAGGGGCCGCGCTGGCGCCTTCGGGGAACTCGCGCTCCAGCCACTCGCGGAACTCGGGCTGGTCGTTGAGCTGCTCCAGCGAGCGCCAGTATTTCCGGCCCGTTTCCGGTTCCGGGCAGATCGGGGGAATCGTCTTCATCAGCGGTGGCAGACGGAACAGCTTTCGCCGGGTTGAACCTTCCAGTCATGAACGAGCTGCTTGCCGTTCACCTGGCCCTTCCAATCCAGTTGGGTCACCAGATCCACGGGCCGGATGTAGTCCTCCGGCTTGCGATGGCAGTCGAGGCAGAAGCCCATGGACAGCGGCTTCGCGTGATAGACCTCCTCCATCTCGTTGACCTGACCGTGGCAGTGCACGCAGCTCACGCCGCGGTTCACATGCACGGAATGGTTGAAATAGACGTAATCGGGCACCTTGTGGACCTGCACCCAGGGGATGGGCTGTCCGGACTGGTACGAGTCCCTCACGAGCTGCAGCCGGGGATCGTCCTTCAGGATCTGGCTGTGACAGTTCATGCAGGTGCTGGCCGCCGGGATGTTCGAGAACCACGACTGGTCCACCCCGTTATGGCAATAGCGGCAGTCCACCCCAAGCTGGCCAACGTGAACCTTGTGCGAAAAGGGCACCGGCTGGATCGGCTCGTAGCCGACCCGGGTGTACTTGGGCGTGAAGTAGTAGGTCACCCCGGCCAAGGCCAGGGTGCCCGCCAGCCCGCCGGCGACCAGGAGCTTGGGCCCCAGTTGGTTCGCCCATTTTGGGAAGGTAAAGGCCATCAGTCAGCGTCGTTGCCGGGCGCGGGCCCGGCGGTTCATCGTCTGCGGCGAGGTTGCTGGGAAGCGTCCAAAGCCCCCGCCGCAGGGACGTCCATGGGCGGCTCCGCTCATCACCGCCTCACAGCGGAAATACCCGGAGTTTCTTGGGATTCTTCACAGGGAGGGAGGGCACTGACCTTGGGAGATTCAACCCCCCGCCGCCCCTGCAACGTTGCACTCGTGAAAAAAATCACAAGCTCCCCGTCGAGAGCAAGCGTTCATTACTCAAACGCAATCCACAGACACGATTTTCACGGCGGAGGGACGAGCTTCGCGAATCCCTGTCATCCCCCGCAGCGCGCATGGAATCGCTTGGGGAATAGGACCCAGCGCTGGGCGGACTCCTGCACGACCCCATATTTCCCCGCCGTATGCGTGGCATGGTTGCGGGGATTGTGGGAAGCGCTGCGCGGTGGCGCTTCCCACGATCCCTGGCATTGGTCCCCGGGCGCAGCGGATTTGAATGGGGGCGCGGTGGAACACATCCCTACCAACGACGGGCGCCTGCGTGAAGCTCACGCACGCTGCGGGAAACCACCGCAGGGATGCCCCAGAAACCCCGCCAAACCGCCTGCAAACCAAGCAACCCACCACATGGCACTGACGATGCTGTCCGAGGGGGAGAAAGGCGTTGACACAAAAAGTGAGCGATCACTATCGTCCGCGCCACACAACTCCGTCACACACACCTAAAGTTATGAATCGTCTCCGCAAAAACAGGCTCAGCGCCTTCACGCTGATCGAGCTCCTCGTGGTGATCGCCATCATCGCGATTCTGGCCGGCATGCTCCTCCCCGCCCTGGCCAAGGCCAAGGCCAAGGCCAACCGCATCGCCTGCGTCAACAACCTCAAGAACGTCGGTCTCGCCCTCCGCATCTTCGCCACCGACAACGGCGGCCGCTTCCCGATGGACGTGAGCACCAATGAAGGTGGCGCCTCGGAATACGTGGGCACCACCGCGGGCACCTTCCCGATCGGCAATGGCCCGGTCGGCCAGGCCAACAACCCGGTTTGGGCCGTGTTCGCCGTGCTCTCCAACGAGCTGAGCACCCCGAAGATCATCGCCTGCCCCTCGGACAGCGACACCCGCATCGCCCCGAGCTTCATCGCGATGGTGGTCTCCAACACCCAGCCCTACTACCTGAACAAGGGCGTGAGCTACTTCCTCGGCATGACCGCCAGCGAGGAGAATCCGCAGACCATCCTCAGCGGCGACCGCAACATCACCAACAGCCTCGGATCCACCCCCGTCAGCTTCGATGGCGGCACGCTCGCCACCACCAAGGGCGTTCGCGTCATCATCAAGGGCACCGGCGCCGGCGGCGCCGTGGTGAACACCACCCTGGGCTACAGCGGCAAGATCCATCAGAACGCCGGCAACCTGCTCCTGGGCGACGGTTCGGTGCAGCAGCTCACCTCCGGCCGCCTCCGCGAGCAGGTGCGGGACTCCATCCAGAGCACCGGCGGCACGGAAGAGTGGATCTTCCCCTACCGCGCTGGCCAGTAAGCCATCTCGGCCATCTCAGATTCTTGAGGGCGTCCTTCGGGACGCCCTTTTCTTTTCCCAGGGTAGGGCCGTGTTCCACCGCGGCCCCATTGAATCCGCTACGCCTGTGAACGAACGACGGGGAACGGAGGAAGCCCTTCACACAACGCTCTCCACGATCCTCGCGACCCCACCGCACGCGCTACGGAGAGGATTGCGGAATCGCAACGCTCGTCTCCAGCCTCTCTCCGCTTGCGCGCCGACACCGGTTCCCACGAATCTCAGCCCCCATGGATGCCCTGATGAATCCCGATCTCTGGATCGGTCTCGCCGTCCTGACCCTGCTGGAGATCGTCCTCGGCATTGATAACCTGATTTTCATCTCAATCCTCAGCGGCAAGCTCCCCGTGGAGCAACGATCCAGGGCCCGGCGGATCGGGCTCTCCCTGGCCCTGATCACCCGCATCCTGCTGCTCATGTCCCTGGCGTGGGTCATGAAGCTGGACCGCCCGTTCTGGACGGCCACCATCGCCGGACACGAACTGGGTGTCTCCGGCAAGGACCTGATCCTGCTCCTTGGCGGCCTGTTCCTCATCGGCAAGAGCACCTACGAGATTCACGAAAAGCTGGAGGGTGATGATGGCGCGAAGTCGGTCGGGAAGGCGGTGAGCTTCCAATCGGTCGTCGTGCAAATCCTCCTGCTCGACATCGTCTTCTCACTGGACTCCGTCATCACGGCGGTCGGCACCGTCAAACAGGTCCCGGTGATGATCACCGCGGTGGTGATCTCGATGATCGTGATGCTGCTGTTCGTGAACCAGATCGGGGCCTTTGTGGAGCGGCATCCCACCATCAAGATGCTGGCCCTGGCCTTCCTCATCCTCATCGGCACCATGCTGGTGGCTG
>JAFLEG010000019.1 GCA_017302195.1 Verrucomicrobiota bacterium | reverse complement strand
TGAGCCGGTGGAGAAAGCTGCGGCCCGGCAGCAGATTCGCGCCGGTGCTCCGGAGCTTTCGGGCGGAACTCCCGCAGAGCACAAACCGCCACCGTGTTCGGTCCGCATCATAAAGCGTCTGCACCGCGTCAAAGATCGCAGGCACCGTCTGCGCCTCGTCCACAAAGACAAATCGTCCGCCCGCCCGGGGCTTGAGCGCCCGACAGTCGGCGAGAAAGCGGCCCGGATCCACAAGGTGCAGGCTCCGCTCGGTGGGGTCGGCGAGATTGATGACGAGCGAATCGTCCGGCAGCAGTGACCTGATCAGCGTGGACTTACCCGTCTGCCGGGCGCCGAAAACGAGATGAACGAACGGGCGGCTCAGCTTTTTGCGCAGCGGATCCGCCAGCCATCGGTCAAGCATGACGACATCGTACAAAAAGAAACTGATATGGCACTTTAAATTTTCGCTGATAATTTAATCCAGATTTCCACGACCGCGCATTCGCGGATTGAAGAACGGGCCCGGATGGACACCGTGGTGCCGCACCCCCGTTCCGTCCGTGTCTCACCGCACGTCACTCCCCACCCGGCGTGGACCCCGGTTGGCAGCGTTGATCCCCCTCGCGGCGCTCCTGATCCTCCGGGTTCCGGCGGCCACCACGCCCCTGCCCCCACCCGCGCCCGCGGATGGGGCGCCCGGATTCAGACGGCTCAGCCCGGAGATCACCGGTGTCACCTTCCGGCACCAGATCCCGGCCGCCCGGCATCTCACCAACCAGATGCTGCTCGACGGCTCCGGGGTCGCCCTCGGGGATGTCAACGGTGACGGGAGGACGGACTGCTTCCTCGCCGCCTCCGGCGGCGGCAGCCAGCTCTGGATCAACGAGGGGCACTGGCGGTTTCGCAATGCCACCGGTCCGGCATTCCCGGACGCCGCGGTGGTGTCCGGCGACGTCACCGCGGCGGTGCTGGCCGATGTCACCGGGGACGGCGCCGAGGACCTGATCCTGAACACCCATGCCGACGGGGTGCGCATTCTCCGAAATGCCGGCATGGGCACCTTCCACCGCCTCCCGCTGGAACAACCGCCGGTCCGGGGGGGACACTCGCTGGCGCTCGCGGATGTGGACGGCGACGGCTGGGTGGATCTCTACGTGTGCAACTACCGGCAGCGCGCGCTCATGGACATGCCCAGCGCCCGCGCCACGTTTTCCGGCTCGGGCGCCTCGCGAACCGTCGCCACGCTGGACGGACGTCCAACCACGGCGCCGGACCTCACCAACCGGTTCGTGGTGAATGCGGCGGGCGGCATGGATGAACTCGGCGAGGCGGACGTGCTGTACCGGAACCTGGACGGCACCCGGTTCGTCCCCGTGCCCTGGACCGGGGGCGCCTTTGAGGACGAAGACGGCCGCACACTCCAGGGTCCGCCGCTCGACTGGGGGCTCGCCGCGCAGTTCTGCGACATCAACGGCGACGGCCGGCCCGACCTGTATGTGTGCAATGACTTTCAATCCCCGGACCGCTTCTGGATCAATGCCAGTTCTCCGGGATCGGTGCGGTTCCGCCTCATCGAGCGGCGCCGGCTGCGGCATACCAGCCTGTTCTCAATGGGGGTGGACTTTGCGGATTTCAACCGCGACGGCCGGCCCGACTTCGTGGTGGTGGACATGCTGAGCCCGGACCCGGTCCGGCGGCTCACCATGCTCGACGGCACGCCTTCCGTCGCCGTGGATCCGTCCGATCCGCTGGCCCGTCCGCAGACCGACGCCAACACCCTCTTCCTGCAGCGCCCCGACGGCTCGTTTGCCGATGTGGCCGCCTTGGCGGGGGTCACCGCCACCGACTGGTCCTGGACGCCGGCATTCCTGGATGTGGATCTCGACGGCTGGCTGGATCTGCTGGTCACAGCCGGACAGGAACGGGGCTCCCGCGACCTGGATGTCGCCGATCAATTGAAGGCCTTTCGCCGGAGCGGACTGCGCACCGACGCGCAGATCTTTCGGGAGCGGCAGAAGTTTCCGCGGCTGCCCTCTCGACTGCAGGCCTTCCGCAATGGCGGCACCTCGACGCATGATGCGATTCCGGACTTCACCGATGCGGCCAACACCTGGGGTCTCGATTATGAGGGTGTGAGCCACGGCATGGCGCTGGGGGACCTCGATGGCGATGGCGACCTCGACCTGGTGGTGAACCACCTCCAGGACGCCGCCGGATTCTACCGCAATGACGCACCAGGGCGGCGGTTGGCCGTGGAACTCCGCGGACTTGCCCCCAACACCGGCGCCCTCGGTGCGCGCCTGCGCTTTGGCTGGGGACCGGATCCCGAAGCCATGGCCCGCGAATGGCCGCAGTCCGCCCAGATCATCGCCGGGGGACGCTACCTGTCATCCGACGCCCGGCTGAAACCCTTTGCCTGTCCGGGTGCCGGAACCGGCTGGCTGGAAGTGCGCTGGCCCTCCGGACGCGTCTCGCGGGTGGCCGGGCTCGCCGCGGGTCAGCGGTGCGCACTCACCGAATCGGAGGCGGCCCCGATGCATGCTCCCGCGGAGGTGGCTGCAACGAACAGGCACCTGCGCTTTGAGGCCATCGTCACCACGCTGACCAGCGCCGGGAGCGACGAGGACGAATTCTCGCGCCAACCGCTGCTGCCGCGGCGGCAATTCAGCCGGAGTCCGACTCTGGCCTGGGCGCGTCCGCCCGGCACCCATCCCGCAGCGGTCTGGATCGGCGGCGCCCCGGGACAACCCCTCCGGGAGGCGGCGATTGCCGGCGGCGCGATCTCGCAGGTTCGCAACGCCGGACCGCCGGGCACCACGCTGGCCATGGTCCCCATCGGCACCCGCTGGCTGGTGGCGGATGCCGGGGCCGACCACGGATCCCTGTCGCTGGTGGATCTGCAGGGTGGCGCCCGGGTGCCCGTCGCCACCCGGGTGACCCACCCGGCCGTCCTGGCCGTAAACCGCAATGCGACGGGCGACCCGGCATGGCTTTTCATCGGCGGTGGCGGCGTTCCGGGACGCTACCCGGAGGCCGCGCCCAGCGAATGGCGGCCGCTGAACGGCGAGGTCCCTGCTCCCGGAGCCCCCAACTCCCCGCTGGGCCTGGTACGCGCGGCAATGTTCGCTGATCTGGATGGCGACCAGCGCGACGACCTGGCCGCTGCCATCGAATGGGGACCCCCGCGGATCTTTCGCCAGCAGGACGAGGCCTGGGTGGAATGGAACCCGACGGTCACGCTCCGGGACGGTTCCAAGGAGTCCCTCAGTGCGCTCACCGGATGGTGGCAAAGCCTGGCGGCCGGGGATTTCGATGGCGACGGCCGCACCGACCTGGTCCTGGGCAACTGGGGACTCAACTCCCCGTATGCCGTGGTTACCGGCCCGGCGGCACCCACGGGAGCGCTCGGGCGTCCACTGCGCCTGATCGCCGACCCCGACCCGGTGACCGGATCGGTCCGCTGCCTGGAGGCCTATACGGGCGCCGATGGGGTGACGCGCAGTCTGAGAGGACGCTCCGATTTGGCGCCGCACTGGACGTGGATGACGGAGCGGTTTCCCACCCACCGGGCCTTTGCCAGCGCCTCACTGGCGGCACTCATGGCGGACCAGATGCCATCCGCCCGCTCGCTCGAATGCCGGTGGCTCGCCTCGGTGATTCTGCAGAACCGCGGCGATCATTTTGAACTGCATCCCCTGCCCGACGAGGCGCAGCTCGGTCCGATCCTTGCCCTGGCCCCGGGTGATTTCGACGGGGACGGGCGGCTGGATCTCTACGGTGCCCAGGGATACTTCGGACATGGCGCGGGCATGGCGCGTGAGGATGCCGGCGAAGGGGTCTTCCTGGTGGGGGCGGGTGACGGCCGATTCACCGGAGTCCCCACCGCAGCCACCGGCGCCAGAATCCTGGGCGAGCAGCGCTCGGTGCTCTCGGGTGATCTGGACAGCGACGGCCGCACCGACCTGATCCTGGGCATCCATGGAGGCCCCCTCACCTTGCTCCTCAATCACAGCCCATCTCCGTAGGAGACGAGGTCACGCTCTGACTGCTGCTGCCCTCCTGAACACTGAACACTTGAAACTGAAAACTCGCTCTGTGTCCTTCGCGGCCCTGGGGTGCGACCTTCCGATTCCCCGCCGCGGCTTAGCGGCATAGTCTTTCCGCATGCAGCGATCACGACAACCCGTGGCCTTGACCATCGCCGGATCTGATTCCGGCGGCGGCGCAGGCATCCAGGCCGACATGAGAACCTGGGCCGCACTCGGGGTCCACGGGGTCTGCGCCATCACCTGCCTGACCGCCCAGAATCCGCGCCGGGTCACCGCGGTCCACGCCGCGCCGGCGGCGTTTGTCCGGCATCAGTTGGAGGCCGTCTGCGAGGCGCTTCCACCACGTGCCATCAAGACGGGCATGCTCTTCAACACCGGCATCATCCGCGAGGTGGTGCGCTGGCTGGAATCGGGCCGGCGTCCGCCGCTGGTCGTGGACCCGGTGATGGTATCCACCAGCGGCGCCCTCCTGCTCCAACCGGCGGCGCAACGGGCGCTTACCGGACAACTGCTCCCGCGCGCGCGCCTCATCACCCCCAATGCCGACGAGGCCGCGCTGCTCGCCGGCCGGCGGCTGCGCTCGCTGGACGACCTCCAAGAGACGGCGCGCCTGCTGCACTTCCGTCATGGATGCGCCGTGCTGGTGAAGGGGGGACACCTGCGGAAGCTGCCGCGCGCAACCGATGTCTATTTTGACGGCGCCACCGAATTGATCCTGTCCGCACCCTTCGTCCGCGGCGTGACGACCCATGGCACCGGGTGCACCTACTCGGCGGCCATCGCCGGCTACCTGGCCTTGGGCCTGGCCCTGCCGGAGTCGGTGGCACTGGCCAAAAATCACGTCACCCAGGCAATCGCCCAAAGTGTGCGGACGGGGCCCCACACGACCTTGAACCCGTTCTGGGTGGATCCCTGAATCAGGACGGGATCTCGTCCGCCCGGAAGAAGCGCCTCACCTCCAGCGCGGCGTTCTCCACCGAATCCGAGGCATGGGCGATGTTCAGCATGTTGCTCGTCCCCAGATCGCCCCGGATCGTGCCCTTGGCCGCCTTGCGGGAATCGGTCGGACCCAGGAGATCCCGCACCCGGCCCACGGCCTGATCGCCTTCGAGGATCAGGGCCAGCACCGGACGCGACGACATGAAGGTGACGATCTCCGGGAAGAAGGGCTTGTCCTTGAGATGGGAGTAATGCTCATCGAGCAGCGCCGGGGTGAGGCGCAGCATCTTGGCGGCGACCAGCCGCAGCCCGGCCTTTTCAAAGCGGGCGATCACCTCACCGGCGAGGTTCTTTTCCATGCAGTCCGGTTTGCAGAGGATCAGCGAACGTTCCATTTGTGGCCGGCGGTTTTGACGCATCCCCGGCCCGCCGTAAAGCCGCGAAGCATCGGTCGGGCGACACGGCAGCGCCTCGGACCGCCCGGGGAGCGTGCGCTTCCGGCAGGAGGCACCGGGCTGTCTTCCGAGTGTTGACCGGCCCGCGGGGGGACCGGGGGACTGGTGCAGCCCTGGCGGTCCCCTGCATGACGGCGCGATGCATTCCACAGCCTCGCCGGGCGGTGGACGCACCGATAGGCTCCGTCCATGACCTCGCACGCTGGCCGTGTCCACGCGCTGATCCTCGGATCCTTCTTCGTCTCCGGGGTTGCCGGACTCTTGTACCAGGTCGTGTGGACCCGCTATCTCGCCCTGTTCCTGGGCCACACCAGCTACGCGGTGGTGGCGGTGCTCGCGGCCTTCATGGGCGGCCTGGCGCTCGGCAACGCCTGGCTGGGATCGGTGGCCGACCGGGTGCGCCAGCCGCTGCTGATGTACGCCGGACTCGAACTCGGCATCGGCGCCTTTGCCCTGGTCTTCCCGTACTATTTCCAGGGCATCCAGGGGGCCTTCGTTGGACTCGTCCGCGCCACGGAACCCGCCGGCACGGTCCGATTGGGAATCCAGTTCGTGTTTGCCGCGCTGGCCATTCTCCTGCCAACCGTGCTGATGGGCGCCACGCTGCCGGCCCTGACGCGGTACGTGACACGATCGCTCGGGGAACTGCGGGGCCGTGTCGCCGGACTCTACGCCATCAACAGCACCGGGGCGGTGGCCGGCACGATCTGGTCGGACTGGTGGCTCATCCCCGGCGTGGGACTGGAGCTCACCCTGCGCATCGGCGCCACCCTGAGCATCGTCGTCGGACTGGTCGCCTGGCTGATCTGCCGGGCGACCGACGACGGCGACGCTGCGGATGTCCCGCGCCCGCGGGATCCCGGCACTCCCGAAGGCGAGGTCTTCACCCCGGCGCAGCTCCGCCTCGCCCTCTGGGGCATCGGGATCTCCGGGTTTGTGGCCATGGTGTACGAAGTCGCCTGGACCCGGCTGCTGGCGCTCTCGCTGGGATCCAGCACCCACGCCTACTCCCTGATGCTCGCCACCTTCATCAGCGGCATCGCCGCCGGCAGTGCGTGGGTGGCCCGGTGGAAGCGTCCGGGCGCCACGCTGGAAGCCTTCGGCTGGGCGGAACTGGCGCTGGCCGGAACGCTGTTCGTCTCGGTGTGGTTCTACGACCTGCTCCCCTGGTGGTTCGTGGAGCTGTCCGAGGTGCTGTCACGCAATGCCGGCGCCTTCACGCTGTACGAATTGTTCCAGGCGCTGATCTGCGTGGGGGTGATGTTCGTGCCGGCCGCCTGCCTCGGAGCCACGCTGCCGCTGGCCAGCCGGGTGGCGACGTCGGCGCTGTCGGCCACCGGGCGGTCCGTGGGACGCGTCTTCGCGGTCAACACGCTGGGCACGGTGCTGGGCGCCGTCGCGGGCGGCCTGGTGCTGCTCCCAAACCTGGGCCTGGCCCGCACCTTTGCCCTGGGCATCGCCCTCAATGCCCTCGTCGGCATGGCCGTGCTGGCCGCGCGCTGGAAGCGTCCGGCACTGGTGTGGGGCGTGCCCGCGGCGGTGCTGGTGGTCGCCTGGCTCGGCGCCTCGCAGGTGCAGACCCGCTGGCAGAAGGCCTTCGCCCTCGGCATCTGGCGGGCCGGCATCAGCCGTCCCACGGCGGCCGACTACCGGGCGATGGTGGACTCCACGGACCTGCGCTACTACCGGGACGGCGCGGGCTCCAGCGTTGCGGTGATCGCCAACACGCTGCCGTCCGGCGTGGAGCAGCTCTCGCTGCGGGTCAACGGCAAGACGGACGCCACCTCGGTGGGCGACATGTCCACCCAGGTGCTGATGGCCCACCTGCCCCTGCTCCTGCGTCCGCAAAGCACCAATGCGCTGGTGGTCGGGCTGGGCAGCGGCGTCACCGCGGCCTCCCTGCTCCAGCATCCGGGCATGGAGCGGGTGGAGGTGGTGGAGATCTCGCCAGAGGTGGTCGAGGTTGCCGGACTCCTCTTCACCAACGTGAATCATGACGTGCTGCGGAATCCCCGGATGCATCTCGCCATCGAGGACGCCAAGAGCCATCTCCAGACCACGCCGCGCCGCTACGATGTCATCGTCACCGAGCCGTCCAACCCCTGGATGGCCGGCGTCGCCGGGGTGTTCTCCCAGGAGTACTACCAACACCTGCGTTCCCGCCTGAATCCCGGCGGCGTCGTGGCGCAGTGGCTCCAACTGTACGAGTCCAATGACCGCATCGCGGACATCGTCATCAACACCTTCGCCTCGGTGTTCCCCAGCGTGGGCATCTGGCACGTGGGGCCCGGGGACATCGTGCTCCTCGGGGCGGTGGATCCGCCGGTGGCCGATCTCCAGGCCATGCAGCGGATGGTGGAGGAGCCCGCCGTGCGGGCCGATCTGGAGCGGGTGGGATTCCGAAGCCTGGCGTCCCTGCTGCAACTGGAGCTCATCCCCCAGGGCGATGGCGCGCAGGTCCCCGAGGCATTCCCCGACACCCCGATCCACACCGACCTCCATCCGGTCCTGGAATACGCCGCGCAGGAGGCCTTCTTTGAGCGCGCCGGTTCCGAGAAGGTGTTCTCCCTGGCCGAGACCCGCGTGCCGCGCCCGCGCATGCTGCTGTCACGCCTCCGGCCCCTCGCGGCCCTCGACGCCGACGACTTCCGGCGGTCCGCGGATCTCTACCGTGTCTCCTCCCTGCCCGACTCCACGATCCTCCGCTCGCAGGTGCGCCGCTGGCTGGATCTCGCCCCGGGCAGCTTCGAGGCGCTGGAATGGCTTTCCGGACTCGACCGCAACGTGCCCAGTCCGGAGGCCCCGGCGGCCATGCTGGCCTCGCGTCCGGACTTCGCCGCCGCACTGGAAAAACATTCGGTACCGCTGATGCGCACCCAGGCGCTGGCCCTGCTGACCGTGCATCGGGCGCGGCGGTCGGCATTCTATCTGCCCGACTCCACCCTGCTGGAGACCCTGCTGCGCTCCCTGATCGAACACGATCCCGACCGCCGCCGGCTGCATCGCGCGAATCTGGCCGAGGTGGTCTGGGACCGCGGCGACGACGCGCGGTTCCAGGAACTGTCCGCCCGGGTGTTTGCCCCGGTCACCCCGGAGGACGGACCCATTGACTTCGTCGCCGATCCGGTGGCGCCGTCCGCCGTCATCCTCCGCATGCTGCTCACCCAGGAACGACGGGGTGAATTGAAGGCAGCCGTGGAAACCATCCGGCAGGCCGTCGAACGCGGCATCGTCGGACAGGGTGCCCGGGTGCAGAATCCCGTCGCGGAGTACCATGTACGCCGGATCCTCGAGGTGGCGCTGGCCAATCCGGCGGTCTCCGGACTCAACGCCTCCGCTCCGTGAGCAGGCGCCCGATCAGGAGCCAGAGTACCGGGGGACCCAGCAGGCTCAGCGCGGTCGCCAGGCCCGGATGCCGGTTCCCGGCGTGGCCGACCCAGGCGTAGGTGAAGCTCATCGGAACGGACCCGCAGACCAGGGCCCCCACGAAGCGCGTCCAGGGCATGCGGATCAACCCCGCCGCGCAGGAGATGACCTCCGGAAACAGCGGCAGCCATCGCGACAGCACCACCAGCCAGGCACCAAACCGTTCGAACAATCGGGTGCCCCGCTCCAGGTCCCGTTCCCCCACCAACCGCAGGGCCACCCCGTGCCCGAGCGCGCGGCAGAGTCCGTACCCGAGAAGCCCCGAACTCACCGAACCCAGCGCTCCGAGCAGCCCGCCGGCCCACGGACCATAGAGAAACCCCAGGGCCGCCAGCACCGCGGTGGCCGGCACCGGGAGGAACAGGTCCGCAGCCAGCAGCAGAAACGCCACCACCCAGGCCCAGGGGCCAAAGCCCCGCAGGCGTTCGGCCACAAGCTCGGGAGTCACCTCCAGGCGATCCCCCCAAAGCAGGAACGGGATCAGCAACACCGCCGCCAGTCCGAGGAAGAGCCAGAGCAGTCGCATGGCATCCGGGGCCGGGTGGGTCAGCCCGCCATCCAGCGGCCGATCTGATACGTGAGGAAGGCCAGCACCCAGGCCAGGGCGGTCATGTAGGCGAGCTGGAACAGCGGCCATTTCCACCCGTTGGTTTCCCGCCGCACCACGGCCACCGTGCTCACGCACTGCATGGCGAAGACGTAGAAGACCATCAGGGTCAGCCCGGTGAGGAGCGTGTACACCGGAGTGCCGTCCGGACGCCGCTCCGCCTGCAGCACCTCCACCAGACTCGCGGTCCCTGCGGCATCTCCGGCATCCACCTCGCCGACGTTGTACACCACGGACATGGTGCTGACGAACACCTCCCGAGCGGCGAATGAGGCCACTAGGCCGATGCCAATCTTCCAGTCGAAGCCCAGCGGACGGATCAGCGGCTCGATGGCATGCCCAAGCCGTCCCGCAAAGCTGCCGCGGAGCCGTTCGCCCGACTGTTCGTGATTCAAGGCGTCGGCCGCCTCCACCAGCGCCGCACGGTCCGGCTGAGCGCGCCATGCCTGGACACGTGCCGCCGCCTCGGCGGGCGTGCGCACCGCGGGATCCGACGGCTGGACCAGGGTCAGCAGGCGGGCGTCGAAGGCGGTGTCCAGTTCCGGCTGCCGGGGATAGGTGGCCAGGAACCAGAGCAGGATGTTGATGCCCAGGATGACCGTGCCGGCGCGGCGCAGGAACAGCTTGGCGCGGTCCCACATGTGCCGGAGCATGACGCGCGGTACCGGTCGCTTGTACGGCGGCAGTTCCAGGATGAGCGGCGGCGGCTCCCCGCGCAGCAGGGTGCGCTTGAAGAGCCAGGCCATGCCCAGGGCCCCGACAATGCCCAGCAGGTACATGCCCAGCAGCGTGAGCCCGGGCAGTCCGAGAAAGCCGAGCACCCGGGTCTGCGGAATGCAGGCCGCGATGAGCACCGTGTACACCGGCAGGCGCGCCGAACAGCTCATCAGCGGCGCGACCAAAATCGTGACCAGACGGTCCTTGGGCGACTCGATGGTGCGGGTGGCCATGATGCCCGGAATGGCGCAGGCGAAGGAGGAGAGCATCGGGATGAAGCTCTTGCCGTGCAGTCCCACCCGGGACATCAGGCGGTCCATGAGAAAGGCGGCGCGGGCCATGTAGCCCGTGTCCTCCAGCAGCGCGATGAACAGGAAGAGCAGGCAGATCTGCGGGAGGAAGACGATCACCGCGCCCACACCCTTGATGACGCCGTTGGCCAGCAGGTCCTGCAGGTCGCCGGGACCCAGCGCCGTGCTGACCCGGTCGGCAAGCCATCCGACGCCCGCATCCAGGGCGTCCATGGGCCACTGCGCGACACTGAAGATGCCCTGGAACATCAGGGCCATCAGGGCGACGAAAATCACCAGCCCCCAGATCCGGTGCGTGAGCAGGCGATCCAGCCGGTCGGAAAAGCTCTCCCCCTCGCTCAGCGTCTCGGTGGTCACGTGCTGCGCGATGGCAAACACCCGGGCATAGCGCGCCTCGATGGCGGCGCTGCGCCAGTCCACTCCGGCGCTCTCCAGCCGGGTCCGCGCCGCGGTGACGGCGGCGACCAGGGGTTCGGGATAGATCTCCCGATGGCTGTTCAGCACCGGGTCGTCCCCCAGCAGCAGCAGCGCCTCCGCGGCCGCCAACCGCTCCCGGTGCGGAAACAGGGTTTCCAGCCGCTGCTCGATGGCCTGCGCCTCGCGTCCGAACTGCTCCGGCAGCTCGTTGAACTCCCGCGGAATCACCCGGTGGCTCCCGGGCTGCGCGGCGAACCGGTGGACCGCCTCCTGCAGCGTCCCCACCCCCTCCCCCTCGCTGGCCACCATCGGGAACACCGGCACGCCCAGCGCCCGGGAGAGCGCGGCGGGATCCACCGTGTGCCCGTTCTGACGGGCCACATCCACCATGTTCAGCGCCAGGAAGGTCGGATACCCCAGCTCGATCACCTGGGTGGCGTAGTACAGATTGCGCTGCAGGTTGGAGGCATCGGCCACCACGATCACCAGCGCGGGCTCCGGCACCCCGGGCACCCGGCGGAACAGCACGTCCCGGGCGATCTGCTCATCGAGCGACTGCGGGCTGAGCGAGTACGTTCCCGGCAGGTCGAGCACCGTCACCGGATGCCCCGGCGCCGCCCCGAGCAGCGCGCCCTCCTTGCGCTCGACCGTCACCCCGGCGTAGTTGCCCACCTTGGCACGCAGCCCGGTGAGGGCGTTGAACAGGGCGGTCTTGCCGCAGTTGGGATTGCCGGTGAGGACGGCGGTGAATGCTGGCGGACTGGAATTCAAGGGGGAGTCGCGTCGCTGGGGCCCGGCGGCAGCATCCCGGGGCCGGAGTGGATCACCGCACCATCACCTGTTCCGCCTCATGACGGCGCAGCGAGAGGTGGTAGCCGCGCACCTTGATCTCGACCGGATCCCCGAGCGGCGCGAAGCGGATCAGTTCGATGGGGGTGCCCACCAGGAGCCCCATCTCCAGCAACCGCGCGCGATGCTGTGGCGGGATGAGAATCTCGGCCACCACGGCCCGGCTGCCCGGAGTCAGGGAGGAAAGCGGCTGGGACATGGTCAGGCGGCGAGGCGCACCGGTTCGGCGGGCACCACCAGGATGCTGGCCGCCAGCGCGGCGCTCAGGCCCAGCCGCGCGTTGCACACCTGGCACAGCACATTGTTCTGGAGCGTGATCACCTTGACCCGCTGCTCCTCGCCAAAACCCATCTCGCGCAGACGCTGGTTCACCTCGGGCGCGGCGGTCAACTGCTTCACGATGACCACGCAGCCGGCGCGGACCCGGTTCAGGGGGAACCAGGGGCGCGCCGGACCCGGGGCACCTGCGCCCGTGGCACTGGACATCGTCTCAGCCAAGTCCCCGACGGTAGCGGACGGAGTGCCATTCCGGCAAGACACCCCGTTGACGGTGGATTGCCCGACCTGTCGCCAGATTGCCGTGTCCGCCCTCCAACGAGGGAATCGTCCGCAGGCTTGTCGCATGACGGGCCGTGTGGAGAGTGACGCGGTCTCGACCCGCCTTCATGGGAACCCCGTCCACGCACACAGCCCGCCGCCGAGGACTTGCCATCCTGACCCTGCTCGCGGCGGTCCTCTCCGCGAACGCTGCGGAGGCGACGGGCGTCGGGATCGGTCTCCCCAATCCTTCCGACCCGACCTCGGTCGCCCGCGGCGCCACCCTGGCCCGCACCTACTGTGTGACCTGCCACCTGTTCCCGGAACCCGAGGCCCTGGATCGGGCCACCTGGTTCCAGCAGATCCTGCCGCGGATGAAATACCGCCTGGGCTTCTCCACCGCGGAACTGGACCAGAGCGCCAACATCCGGCTGCTGCGCGAACACCGGCGCATTCCCGACCAGCCCGTGGTCACGGAATCGCAATGGCTCGACATCGCCGCCTACTTTCTTGCCAAGGCCCCGGAACAGGCCCCGCCGCAGGAAGCCCCGCCGCCCATCACGGTCGGCGTGCCGGGGTTCCGGGTGGTCGTGCCCCCGATGTCCCTGCCGCAGCCCGCGATCACCGCGATCCGGATCCTGCCCGGCGGGGGCGCGCTGGTCGCGGACGCCAATGCCCGGTCGGTGGCGGTCGTCGGCCGCGATGGCGAGGCGCTGCAGGGGATCGGCGTGAACAACGTGGTGAGCTCCTTCCGCCCCTTCCCGCAGGGCATGCTGACCGGCGGACTGGGAAGTTTCCTGCCGTCCGATGCCCCCGACGGATCGGTCTTCTGGATGGATCGCCCCTCGGCAGGCGTCTGGCGACGCACCACCAATGTGATCGCCCAACTGCCGCGGACGACCGACGCCAACGCCGCCGATCTCAATGGCGACGGCCGGACCGACTACGTGGTGAGCTGCTTCGGCAACAACCTCGGACGGCTGGACTGGTGGGAGGCCGGACCGGACGGCGCCCTGAGGTCCCACGAACTGTTCGGTCTGCCGGGAACGCTCCGCACCGAAATCGCCGACTTCAATGGCGATGGACATCCCGACATCGCCGCCCTGGTTGCCCAGGAAACCGAGGCGCTGTTCCTGTTCCTCGGAAACGGCCGCGGCGGGTTCGAGCGCCGCACCGTCCTCCAAAGGCCGCCCTACTGGGGGCACAGCCACTTCGAGGTGGCGGACTTCAATCAGGACGGCCGAAAGGATTTCCTGGTGACCAACGGGGACAACGGGGAGTTCTCCTCGCCCTCCAAGCGCTGCCACTCCGTCCGGATCTATCTGGCGCAGCCCGACGTCACCTGGAAGGAGTCCTACGTCTTCCCGATGTACGGGGCCTACAGCACCCTGGCCCGCGACTTCGACGGCGACGGGGACGCCGACATCGCGGCGATCTCCTTCTTTGCCGACTACCAGAAGGCGCCCCGGGCCAGCTTCGTTTTCCTGCGCCACGAGGGCGCAATGCGGTTCTCGGCCAGCACCTTCGCCGAGAGTGCCACCGGACGCTGGCTGGCGATGGACGCCGGGGATTTCGACGGCGACGGCGACGAGGACCTGCTGCTCGGTTCCCACATCAAGGGCCCGACCCCGGTGCCCGACTTCCTCATGGAAACCTGGGAGGAACTGCGCCGTCCCCTCCTCCTGCTCGAGAACACCCGTCGTAAGCCGTAGAGGAGTTTTCAGTTCCAAGGTGGGAAACGGGAACGAGTTCAAATCCGCCGTCGGGCAGAATGAAGAGACACTCCGTCGAATCCTGGGCGAAGGCCACGAAGTCGGGGTGGTTGATCCTCAGTTGTCGCCCATCCGTCGTGCGGACCATGACCCGGCGTTTGTGGGCAGCACCGATGGCCGCGAACCCTGCGGCCTCACCTCCGACTCCGGTGAGGTGGATGAATTCCATCACCACGACGAGGATGGCCAGCGTCCCGACCGCGGCCAGTCCGGTGGCGGGGAGCCATCCCGCGACGGCCCACCGATGGCGACGGAACGGAACGACGCTCAGCAACCACGCCACCAGAAGCGCCAGGAGAATCAGTGCCGGGGTCTGCAGCCGGGAGGCTTCCATAACCCGGGCAGCCTCGCACGGATGCCTGGATTCCCGTCGAGCGGCTTTCGGTCCCCAGATGTGGGGAGGCCAGTGGCAGGACCGCAGTTGCTCCTCCAGCCACCCCCATGTTCAGGATCACCATTCCACTTGGACCCCGGGGTCGCGTTCCGTACGGTCCGGTGCCCGAAACTATGGCGCTGCTCAACGAACACTACCTGAAGCTCAAGGCCGGCTACCTTTTCCCCGAGATCGCCCGGCGGGTGAAGGCCTTTGGCGAAGCGCATCCCGAGGCGGCCGCACGCCTCATCCGGTGCGGCATCGGGGACGTCACCGAACCGCTGCCGCCGGCGGTGGTGGCGGCGCTGCATCAGGCGGTGGACGACATGGCCCGCCGCGAGACCTTCCGCGGGTACGGACCCGAGCAGGGATACGACTGGCTGCGCGGCGCGATCGCGCAGTCCGACTACCGGGACCGCGGGCTGGAGGTGGCCGATGACGAGATCTTCGTGAGCGACGGATCCAAGTGCGACTGCGGTGCCATCCTCGACATCCTGGGACACCGCAACCGCATCGCGATCACCGATCCGGTGTACCCGGTGTACGTGGACACCAACGTCATGGCCGGGCACACCGGCGAGGCCGACGCCTCGGGCGCCTTTGCCGGAATCCACTACCTGCCCTGCACCGAGGCCAACGGCTTCATCCCCGAGCCCCCGAAGACGGCGGTGGACGTGATCTATCTCTGCTCCCCCAACAACCCGACCGGCGCCGCCGCCACGCGTCCGCAGTTGGAGGCCTGGGTGGCCTACGCCCGGGCGCACGGCGCGCTGCTGCTCTTTGACGCCGCGTACGAGGCCTACATCACCGAACCCGGGGTGCCGCACTCCATCTACGAGATTCCCGGCGCCCGGGAGTGCGCCATCGAGTTCCGCAGCTTCTCCAAGGACGGGGGATTCACCGGCACCCGGTGCGCGTTCACGGTGGTGCCGAAGTCCGTCCTGGCCCGGACGGAATCCGGCGAGTCCCGTCCGCTGCATCCGCTCTGGCTCCGCCGGATGACCACCAAGTTCAATGGCGTCCCGTACATCATCCAGCGCGGCGCGGCGGCCCTCTACACACCCGAGGGGCGGCAGCAGGTGCGCGCCCTGGTGGAGCACTATCTGGGCAACGCCCGGATCCTGGTGACGGCAGCCCGACAGGCCGGGCTGAAGGTGTTCGGCGGGGTCAATGCGCCCTACATCTGGGTGGCGGCGCCGTCCGGATACGCCAGTTGGCAGGCCTTCGACAAGATCCTCAACGAGGCCCACGTGGTGATCACCCCGGGCGGCGGCTTCGGCAGCCAGGGCGAGGGCTATTTCCGGGTCAGCGCCTTCAACAGCCGCGCCAATGCCGAGGAGGTGGCGCGACGCCTCCAGGCCCTGCGCTGGTAGTGAGTCCCCTGGAGGGACGAGGTATCCAAGTCCCCATACAATTCCGCCCCGCGTGGGGACGAGCCGCACGCATCGAGGGAAGCACCACCGCGCATCGCTTCCCACGTTCCCCGCAGCGACTCCACGCGCGCTGCGGTGGAATATGGGGTCGTGCGGAAGCCCAACCCTACCAAGCGCTGGCAGGGGCGTGTTCCATCCGCGCCCCCATACAAATCCGCTCCGCCGGTGGACGAACGACGCGCGTCGCGGGAAGCCCCGCCGCGCCGCACTTCCCTCGCTCCCTGCAGCGACGCCAGACGCGCATCGCAATTGATCAGGGATGCGCGAAGCTCGTCCCTCCGGCGCTCCGCCTCAGCGGCGCCGGGGGCGCACCAGGATGACCTTCTTCTCGCTGCCCTCGACCTCGACGCTGGAGGTCTCGATGTCCGGATCGTCCTTCAGCGCCTGGTGCACCACGAAACGGTCGTATCCGTTCATGGGCTCCAGCTCCAGCACGTCACCCCAGCGCCGCACCTTCTCGGCGGTCTCCTTGGCGCGCTTGATCAACTGCTCGCGGGCCTGCTGGCGGTAGCCGCACACGTCAAGCACGATCTTGGGGATGCGCGCGTCATGCTTGAACACCAGCTTGTTCAGGAGGAACTGCAGCTCGCTCAGGGTCTGGCCGGACCGCCCGATCAGGCGCCCCGGGTCCTCGGTCTGGATGTCGAGCAGGATCTGGTCCTCCAGCGGACGCTCCTCGACCGTGACGGCGAAGCCCAGCGTGCCGAGCAGTTCCTGCAGCGTGACCTTGGGGTCGAGACGGGGCGATTCGTTCACAGAGTGTGAGGGGTCGGTGGTTCCGGGTGGGGACACAGGGCAGAAAGGTCAGGCGCGGCGCGGGACCGGGGTCCCGGGTCGTGGAGGCGTGGCCTTCTCGTCGTTCATCTTCGTCAGCTTGGTTTGAAGGACACTTAACAGGTTCTGGGCGGTCCAGTAAAGCGTGAGCCCCGAACTGTAGTTGTAGAGGA
>JAFLEG010000189.1 GCA_017302195.1 Verrucomicrobiota bacterium | reverse complement strand
TGCTGCGAACGGCTTCTCCACCAGCAGATGCGCACCGCTGGGCGCCACCTTCTTCACCCATTCGCCGTGCTTCGAGGCGGCGGGGCAGAGGATCACCACGTCGGGACGCGTGCGCTCCAGGCATTCCCGGTAGTCGGTGAAGGCGCGGTCCCGCGGCACCAGCCCCTTGCGGACCGCCTCCTCCATCCGCTCCGGCTTCTCGTCGCTGATCCCGACCACCTCGGCGCGGGGATGCTCATGGGCGTAGCGGAGCAGGTCGCCCATGTGGAAGTGGTCGAAGTTGATGCCGGCGATTCTCCAGGTGCGCTTCTTCATGATGATGCGATGCGCGCCGAGCGTGGCGATTCACGGATTCCTGTCGAAACCAAACTCGGCCGTTCGCTGCGGGTGGGCGGGTTCAATGTGGATGAGCACGTCCCGGACCGCCGGGTGCGCCTCGCGGACGGCATCCTTGACCCGGTGGGCGATCCGGTGGGCCTCGGCCACGGTCATGTCGGGAACCACCCGCAGGTGCATGTCGGCCAGCAGTTCCCACCCCAGCCTGCGGACCAGCACCTTTTCCACGTCCACGACGCCCGGCACGGATTCGGCGGTGGACTGGATCGCGGCCGACAGCGCCGGATCCGGAGCGGCATCCATGAGATCCTCCAGCGCGGGACGCAGCAGCCGCCACCCGTTCCAGGCAATGATGCCTGCTGCAAACAGCGCCGCCACGTCATCCGCCGCCGCCCACGCGGGCCCGCCGACCCAGGCGGCGGTGATGCCCACCGCCGCGGCGAAGGAGGTGATGGCATCGCTCCGATGATGCCAGGCGTCACTGACAACCACGGTGCTCCGGGTCTCGTGTCCGATCCGCGACGCCACCCGGAACAGCCCCTCCTTGAGAAGCACCACTCCGATCAGAATGGCCAGCGTCCAGGGCGCCGGAGGCGTGTGCGGCACGAAGAGTTCGCGGGCGGCGCTGACGGCGATGCCCGCCGCGGCCATCAGGAGCAGGGTGGCGATGGCGGCAGTGGCGATGGTCTCGGCGCGGCCGTGTCCGTAGGGATGCTCGGCATCCGGCGGCTGCGACGCCACCACCAGTCCGCGCCAGACGATGATCGAGCTGAGGATGTCCGCAAAGGACTCCACCGCATCGGCAACCAGCGCCTGGGAGTGTCCCAAGACCCCGCCGGCCAGCTTGGCGGAGGCCAGCAGCCCATTGGTCACCCCGCCCAGGATCGTCACCCGGAGCGAACGTTGGATGCGGCCTGAGGACACCGGGCGAAGTCTGGCGGAGGCCGGAGGGCGGCAACAGCGGAAAGGGGTTGGTCCGAATGAGGAGGTGGCGGGGGGCGGTGATCAGTAAACGGTCATCAGTGATCAGTCATCAGTGATCAGTGATCAGTCATCAGTCATCAGTCATCAGTGATCAGTCATCAGTCATCAGTCATCAGTCATCAGTCATCAGTAGTCTGTGGTCCGACTGACGACTGCTCACTGTTCACTGTTCACTGCTCACCGCTCACCGCTCACCGCTCACCGCTCACCGCTCACCGCTCACCGCCCCTCCCGTCAACCTCCCGTCAACCTCCCCCGTTTCCCCGGTTTACAACCTCGCGCCGCCTTCTCATTCTCCCTCCGATGTCTGCTGCGCCCCGCCATGACTGGACCCTGGAGGAGATCCGGGAGATCCACGACGCTCCGCTGTTGGAACTGGTGTTCCGGGCCGCCTCGGTGCACAGGCAGCATCACGACGCGCGCGCGATGCAGGTGTGCAAGCTGATCTCGGTGAAGACCGGGGCGTGTCCGGAGGACTGCGCGTACTGTGCACAGTCCTCCCGGTACTCCACCGGCATCGCGCCCGAACGCCTGATGGAGAAAGAGCAGGTGATCGAGATAGCCCGGCGCGCGCAGGCATCGGGCGTGTCGCGGGTGTGCCTGGGTGCGGCGTGGCGGGAGGTGAAGGACAACGGGCAGTTCGACCGGGTGGTGGACATGGTCCGCGGGGTCACCGATCTCGGTCTGGAGGTGTGCTGCACCCTGGGCATGCTCACCGAGCCGCAGGCAAAGCGGTTGGAGGCGGCGGGACTCTACGCCTACAACCACAATGTGGACTCCAGCGCCGAGTTCTACGAGACCATCATCACCACGCGGACCCACGCGGATCGTCTGCGCACCATCGAGAATGTCCGGCAGACCAATGTGACGGTGTGTTCCGGCGGCATCGTCGGACTGGGGGAGACGGTGGAAGACCGCCTGAAAATGCTGCGGACACTGGTCGCGGTGCGGCCGCATCCGGAGTCGGTGCCCATCAACATCCTGAGCCGCGTCCCGGGCACTCCGCTGGAATCCAACGAGGACGTGCCGTTCTGGGAGGTGCTCCGCATGATCGCCACGGCCCGCATCCTCATGCCGGCCTCGGATGTGCGCCTCACCGCGGGCCGGGCGAAGCTCAGTCCGACCGAGCAGGCCTTCTGCTTCCTGGCCGGGGCCAATTCCATCTTTTCCAGCGAGACTGAGTTCATGCTCACCAAGGCCGTGCCGTCGCCCAGCTACGATGCGGATGCCGAACTGCTCCGGGTGCTCGGTCTCCAGGCCCGCGCGCCCTTCGACAATCCGAACGCCCCCCGCGCCGCCGAACTCGCCGCACTCGCACAGCGTTGATCCACCTGGGACGGGCTTCCTCGCGTCCGAAAGATTGGGCATCGGGAGTGCCGTAGGACGGCGGCAGTATGGCCAATTGTCAGCGCCCGGCGGGCCGCCCGACGTTCCATTCCGGCATTCAGCGGGTCCGCTGGAGTGTCACCCGGACCGGACGATGGTCCGAGGCGAGCGCTTCAGGGAGCACCGCGGTCTCGACCACACGCCAGGCGTCCCCGGGGGCGAACAGCACGAAGTCTATCCGGCGATCCGGCACCTCCGCAGGGATGGTCGGTTCGGGACGGCCGGTGGCGGCATCGGTGAAGCGCTGCTGCAGGATTTGGAGAGGGCGGCTTTCCGGCGTGGCGTTGAAATCACCGGCAAGGATCACGGGGCCTTCCAGTGTTCGCAGTCGGTCCATCAGGGCCTCTGCTGATTTCACACGAAGATCCCCGCGCTCGTGATCGAAGTGGGTGCTCACGAACCAGAGGGGGGCAGGGCTCCCGGGTGGACGGACGCGGGTCAGCAGGGCGATGCGCGGCTCCCGGCCCGGTTCGCCAGGCAGGGGGAACACCTCGGAGGTCTCCACCCGCCATCGGGACAGCACCGCCTGGCCGTAGGCGCCGCCGGAGAAGTCCATCGCCTTCCCGAACACCGCGTGCATTCCGGTGCGCTCTGCCAGCGCCGCGGTCTGATCCACACCGCCGGTCCGCGTGGTGCGCTGGTCCACCTCCTGGACCGCCACCAGATCCGGATCGGCCGACCGGATCACCGTGGCGATGCGGTCCAGGTCCAGTTTCCCGTCGGTGCCCTCGCCGTGATGGATGTTGTAGCTGAGCACCCGGACGCTGCCGGGCAACGCGGACGGTGCCTGGTGGCATCCGGTCCCCAGCGCCAGCGCCAGGACTCCGGTGAGGACCGGCAGGACTGTGCTGAGGAGGGTCGTGTGTCGCATCCGCCTTCCCAATAGTCTGGTGTGCGGCGAACAGCCAACGGGAAATTCGTCGCTCCGGACCGCATTGGAAACGCTCCGGGGCTTGCCATCGTGCGTGGCCCTGAGAGGTTCCGGCATGCGCGACTCCTTCCACCGGTTCCCTGGTTTGGGATTCTGGCTGGCCCTGCTTCTGGCGGGGTCGGCCACCGGATGCAGTTCCTACCGCGGCTACCAACCCGAGACCCTGACGCCTCCGGATCACCGGGAGCCGCCGACAACCACGCGCCCCGACACCTCGTCACCTCCCGGCTATCCGGGAAGCCGCTGAATGGAGCGGCGCGGTCATCTCGGCGGGCGGCATGCGGTGTCCGCGGCCGCGGGCACATTCCGGTGGCGGATGCTGTGTGTCCTGCTGCTCACGGCATTGCGGATGGGGGCGGCGGACCCTGTGAATCTGGCCTTGAACCAGCCGGCCGATGCGTCCGGACCATCGTGGGGTGCCTTCTCTCCGGCGCTCCTCACCGACGGGAACCCTGAGACCTTCTGTCACCCGCTCGCTGCTGAGGACACCGAGGGGTTTTACTACGAGGTGGATCTGGGCGGCACCTTTACCCTCGATCACCTGCGCCTTCACAATCGTGCCGACGGGTGCTGTCCGGAGCGGCTGAGCAGTTATGACGTCGAGGTCTATGGCGACCGGGAGGGCGAGGCCGGCGAGTTGAACTGGTCGGCGCGGATCCGTGCCGACGGATCCCATTCCGGGGTCCGCGGGGTGGATGCCATCACCGGCAGCCAGGACCCGGACGGCCGCTTCGCCGGCCGGTTCATCCGCATCGTCAATCGCAACAACGCGCCGTACAGCCCGCAGGTGGCGGAGATCGAGGTGTTCGGCGGGCAGGGGCCGAAGGTGCTGTCGTTTACCGCGGATGTGGACACCCTGAGCGCGGGCGCGTCCACGCTGCTGCACTGGGAGATCGAAGGAGCGACCCGGGCGACCGTGGAACCGGATGTCGGCTCCGTGGATCCGGTGCGCGGCAGCGTGGCGGTCCGGCCGGCGGTGACCACCACCTACCGACTCGTAGCCGGCACGGATGCGGGAACCACGGTCGCCGAGGTCACCCTGGGCGTGGATGTGCGGCTGGAGCCGCCGCGGATCCGCGAGTTTCTGGCCTCCAATTCCGGGGGCCTGCCGGACGAGGATGGGGATGCTTCGGACTGGATCGAGCTGGAGAATCCCAACCCCTACCGCCTCTCCCTGGCCGGCTTTGGCCTCACGGATGATCCCGAGAATCCCCGCCAATGGATTTTCCCCGAGGTGCAGATTCCCGCCGGCGGTCGGTGGGTGGTCTTCGCCTCGGGCAAGGACCGGAGGGATCCCGGAGGCCCGCTCCACACCAATTTCCGACTCAGCGCCGATGGGGAGTATCTCGCTGTCTCGGACAGCTCGGGGTTGGTATCGCAGCAGTTTCCACCCGATTACCCCGCGACCCGGCGCTTCCCGGTCCAGAGCGCCAATGTCAGCTACGGACTGGGCACCAACGGGGTGACCGGATTTTTCCGCAGGCCGACCCCGGGGGAGCTCAACGGATCCGCCTACGACGGCATCGTGGCCCCGATCCAGCTCAGCGTGCCGCGCGGATTCTATGATGCCCCGATCCGAGTGACGCTGGGCACTGATACGCCCGGCGCCGAAATCCGGTACACCACCAACCGCACCGAGCCCAGCCCGACATCGGGTTCCGTGTACACGGCGCCCCTGGATCTGGCCGCCACCACCGTGTTGCGCGTGGCCGCGTTTCGCCCCGGATGGGCGCCGGCCGACCTGGAGACCCAGACCTACGTCTTCCCGGCAGACATCCTGACCTCGCGGGTCATGCGGACCGCGATCACCCAGGATCCGCGCTACGCGGCCCACATGGTGCCGGCGCTGCGCGATCTGCCCAGCGTCTCGCTGACCACCCCCCGTCCCATCAACGGCAGCTCGGAGACCCGGGGTTCCATGGAATGGCTGCATCCCGACGGACAGCCCGGGGTCCACGCGCCCTGTGGCATCCGGCATTTCGGCGGCGCCTTCACCGATTTCACCAAGAAAAACTTCCGCCTCTACTTCCGGTCTGAGTATGGCGCGTCCAAGCTGCGGTATCCGCTCTTCGAAGGCCAGGAGCGCGGACGCGGGGCGGCGCAGGAGTTCGACAGCCTGGAACTGCGCAGCGGGTCGCATGACATGGAGATGCGCGGCTTCTACCTCTCGAACCTCTTCACCGACGACACCCTGCTCGACATGGGGCGGCTCAATCCCCACGGACGCTTCGTGCACCTGTACCTGAACGGCGTGTACTGGGGGCTCTACCATCTCCGGGAGCGGTGGAATGCCGCCATGCACCAGGAGTACCTCGGCGGCTCGCGCACCAACTACGAGGCCATCAACGGCAACTGGAACGTCGGTGGCTGGGCCGATCCGGGCACGGCCTATGACGGGGACGGCTCGACCTGGGCGCGGGTGAAGTCCCTGCGCGACCGTTACCAGGACGTGCGCCCCTGGCTCGACGTCGCGCAGTACACGGACTTCATGATCATGTGGATGTTCGGGGGCAGCGAGGACGAGTACCGGTGCGTCGGCCCCACCGTGCCCGGCACCGGATTCCAGTTCTACCTGAACGACGCCGACGGCTGGTTCTGCGTGCCCAGCTACTGCGCCGCGGGCAACCGCACCGGACGCGGGGCGCCGGGACGCGAGGCGGGAGACGGGCCCGGCAGCCTGTTCTCCACCCTGTTCAAGGAAGGCGACCCGGAGTACCGGATCCTGCTGGCCGACGAGATCCACCGCACGCTGTTCAACGACGGCGCCCTCACCCCGGCGCGCAACGCCGCCCGGCTCACCCGTCACACGGACGCCATCGCCCGCGCCTTTCTCGCGGAATCCGCGCGCTGGAATTATCTCACGCCGACCGAATGGGCGGCCCGCCGCGACTCGGTGCTGAACACGTGGCTGCCCCGGCGCACTGCGGAGGTGCGCGGACAGTTCCGCAGCGCCGGTTTCTATCCGGCAGTGGACGCACCGACACACGCCCCGGCGTCGGGGCCGGTCGCTCCGGGGACGGTCGTCCGGTTCCTCGGCCCCGCCGGCGCCACCATCCACTACACCCTCGACGGCACCGATCCGCGGCTGCCGGGCGGGGCGGTGTCCCCGGTGGCGCGGTCCCTCACCGTGGGGGGGGCGGCGACGACCGTGGTCCCGGCGGGCGCCCGCTGGCGCTGGTTCACCAGCGCGGCGGGGTTGTCATCCAGCGACGTGGTGGAGGGGCATCCGAACTGGTCGGCGGCTGACTGGAAGCACCCGGAATTTGCCGATGGCGTCTGGCGCGAGGGCGCCGCGCAGCTTGGGTATGGCGAGGGGGATGAGGCGACGGTGATCCCGTTTGGCGGCAATCCGCAGCAGAAGTGGATCACCATCTACTTCCGGCACCGGTTTGTCCTGGAGGACGCCGGCGGTCTGAGGCGTGCGGTGCTTCGTCTCCGGCGCGACGACGGGGCCGCGGTGTATGTGAATGGCCGTCCGGCCGTTCGCGACTTCCTCCCGGACGGCCCCCTCACCGGCATGACCCCGGGAATATCGCCGCCGGACGATGGTCAGGATTTCTCCTCGTTCGAGATCTCACCGGAGCTGCTTCGTCCGGGCGCCAACCTCCTCGCCGTGGAGCTGCACCAGTCCTCGGGCACCAGTTCGGACGCCAGCTTTGATCTGGAGCTGTCCGTGGAAACCGCGGGCGACGTTCCCGATCCCGATCTTCCGGCACTCACCCGGAACACCCTGCTCCAGAGCCGCGCCCTGCAGGGGGGCCAGTGGTCGGCGCTCCACACGGCGTTCTTCCAGGCCGATCCACTGCCCGTGGCGCCCGGCGATGTCGTGGTCAGCGAGCTGTTCTGCGCGCCTCCCGGCGGCGGCGATGACGGGGAATTTGTGGAGCTGGCGAACCGCTCCGAACATGCGGTGAACCTGCGCGGGGCGCGGTTTGTGGAAGGCATCGGGTACCGGTTTCCGGAGTCCTGGGACACC
>JAFLEG010000188.1 GCA_017302195.1 Verrucomicrobiota bacterium | reverse complement strand
GGACTGGTCCAAGGTCACGCTCTTCCACATGGACGAATACCTCGGGCTGCCGGCCGAGCATCCGGCCGGATTCCGCCGCTACATGAAGGACCGCGTGGAGTCGCTGGTGCGTCCCAGGGTGTTTCACTACATCGCGGGCGACGCCGACCTTCCGCAGGTGGAATGCGATCGCTACACGGCGCTCCTGCGCGCGCAGCCCATTGACCTGTGCTGCATGGGGGTCGGGGAGAACGGGCACCTGGCGTTCAACGATCCCCCGGTGGCCCGCTTTGACGACACCGCCTACGTGAAGCTCGTGAAGCTGGACCACGCCTGCAAGATGCAGCAGGTGAAGGAGGGGCACTTTCCCACGCTGGAGGCGGTGCCGGGATACGCCCTGACGCTGACCGTGCCGGCCCTGATGACCGCGCGAAACGTGCTCTGCCTGGCGCCGGAGAAGCGGAAATCCGTGCCGGTGCGGGATGCGCTGGAGGGGCCGGTTTCCACCGCCTGTCCCGCCTCCTTCCTGAGGCGGCAGCCGCAGGCCACGCTGCTGCTGGACACCGATTCCGCCTCGCTGCTTGGCCGTTGAGCGGGCCGGCGACCGGTTCCCGGACCCCAAGACCTCATGCGCATCCTGGCACTCGATCACGGCACCGCGCGCGTCGGCGTGGCGGTCAGCGATCCCATGAAGATGATCGCCCAGCCGCTGGAGGCGGTGCCGGCGCAGCCGTTTGCCGACTTTCTCGCGCGGTTGAAGACCCTGATCCGGGAGCAGGAGGTGGAGCTCATCCTGGTGGGCATGCCGCGGAACATGGACGGCTCCTACGGGGAGGCCGCGGTGCGGGTCCGGGAGTTTGTGACCGTCCTGCGCGAGTCCGTGGCCGTGCCGCTGCAAACCTGGGACGAACGGCTGACCAGCGTCCTGGCAAACCGGTTCCTTTCCGAAGGCCAGGTGCGCGGGCCCCGTCGGCGGGAGAAGGTGGACAAGACCGCAGCGGCGCTGCTCCTGCAGAGTTACCTCGACAGCCTGGCCTCTCCATGAAGCCGGGCCGCGCCAGGCCGGTGACGCCGCTTCCGGCGCCGGAGATCCAGGCGCCGGACCATGTGCGACTCCGCCTGTGCATCGCCTATCAGGGCACCCGGTTTGCCGGATGGCAGACGCAGGCGGGGCAGTTGACGGTGCAGGAAACCGTGGAGCAGGCGCTGGAACGACTCTTTGCCCACCGCCCGCACGTGTACAGCTCCAGCCGTACCGACACCGGGGTGCATGCGCTCGGGATGGTGGCGCATGTGGACATCCCCCGGAGTGTCCTGCGCATGCCGCCCGCCAAGCTGGTCCTGGCCGCCAACGCCTGGCTGCCGGAGGATGTGCGGATTCTGGCGGCAGCGCGGACGCGTCCGGACTTCCACGCGCGCTACGGCGCGAGGGGCAAGCAGTACCGCTACTGCGTGTGGAACCATCCGGCGCATGAGCCGCTGGAGCGTCACCGCACCTGGCATGTGCCCCGGGCGCTGGATGTGGATCGCATGCGGGCCGCCGCGCACGCCCTGGTCGGCTCCCACGATTTCCTGGCCTTCAGCGCCTCGCCGGGATACGCCCGCCGGCATACGGTGCGGCATGTCACGCGGTGCGAGGTCCGGACCTCGGGTCCGCTGCTGACCCTGGTGATCGAGGCGGATGGCTTCCTGTACAAGATGTGCCGCGGCATTGCCGGCACGCTGGTGCAGGTGGGCCTGGGACGATTTGCCCCCGAGGCCCTGCCGGCCATGCTGGCGAGCCGGGACCGGCGCCTGGCGGGCATGACCGCCCCGGCGCATGGACTGGTGCTTTGGAAGGTCTATTACGGGCGTCGTCGAACCCGTGACCTGCCCACCGTGGAAAGTCCCGCCGACCTGGAGTAGTCTCTGACGGCATCCATCCATGAATCTGGTCCTGGTTGAACCCGAGATTCCGCCCAACACCGGAAACATCGCCCGCCTCTGCGCCGCCACCCATACCACACTGCACCTGATCGAGCCGTTCGGGTTTGACCTGGGGGATCGGGAATTGAAGCGGGCCGGCATGGATTACTGGCGTCAGGTGACCTGGCACCGCTGGCCGGACTGGACCCGGTTTGCCGCCTCCGTCCCGCCGCTCTCCCGTCTGTGGTTCATCGAGCAGGGCGCTCCCCGGCGCTACATGGACGCCACGTTCAATCCCGACGACTATCTGGTATTCGGCCGCGAGACCGCCGGCCTGCCGAGGCCGCTCCTCGAATCCTCCCGGGACTCCTGGCTGCGCATCCCCATGCTGAACCCGGAGGCACGATCCCTGAACCTGTCCAACTGCGCCGCCATCGTGCTCTTCGAGGCCCTGCGCCAGACCGGCTTCGGCGGGTTGCCGGAGTAGCCCGGGTCCTAAACGGTGTGGGTGGATGCCGGAGACCGTCCCGACCGTGTCCGCGTTCCGCAGCGAGCCGCATAGGTTCTGACTGGAACCAACTCTCCACTTGACCCTGAAGTGTTTGGGGAAGCTCATACATTCACGTTCCCATGAGCCCCTGGCAACCTTGGCAGACTCCACCAATCAGAACAGGCCTGAACCTGCTCCTCGGTTTCTGTCTGGTCGGAGGTGCGAACGCACAGCCGGGGTTTGTGGTGTGCGATACCCATACGGTCACCACCGATATGGATTGGAATGGCAGCGGTGACCATGAACACGTCTCGAGCTGGTGCCGTTGGGATGATTGGGTCACCGGGCAGCCGCAGTATTCCTCCTCCACTTCGTCCGGCTTCAAACCTGGAAACTCCGGGTGGGGAAGTCGGTTCCCCAACTCACTGCCGTTTGGCGAAACTCTGGGATCCACCAATCCGGTTCGTCTTCTCCAGCTCGCGGATTATCCCGAGGGACCAGGGGAGACTCTGACCGGCATCTCCCTGGTCCAGGCCGACGGCAGGGTCCGATATGGCTGGCGTCATCGTCTTGGGGAGCATTCCGTTGTCGAGCTGGCCGACCGGGCCGACGAGCCGGTGATTCTGGGGGTGCCGCCGAGTCCGCGTTGGAGTCCGGTGATCGAAGCCCGAGGAGGCCCGGTTCCGCCGGTGTCGGATGCGGACCGGGCTGCGGGAGTGCTGAGGCGACTGGCGGGCGGCCAGCGACGATTTGATGGGGGCGTAATCGCCCTGACTGTCGGCAGCGATCAACGCCTTTGGGGTGTCGGCCAGGAACTGACGACGATGTCGGATCCCCGAAACCCCTCCGGCTGGATCACCGTGAGGACCAATGTGCTCTTCAGCCTTCGACAGGACGCAGGGGACTACCGCGAAGCGGCGGTGCTGAACGGGACTTCAGTCGAATGGCCCTGCAGGATCTCCTCGACATCCGGCGGCTTCATCTATGTCACCTCGGAAGCCTTTGCCGGGCCGGGCAATTCCGGACCGGTGTACCGGTACCGCAGCGCGGACGGTTCACTGTCCAACATCCGAGGGCGCATCGGCAGGTTGGTCCATTCGTCCCTGCGGCAGTTGAGCGACGGGAAGCTCTACGGCACCGTACCTGACGGCTACGTCCGCATGAGTGAGGACGGAGAACAGGTTGAGATCATCCCGCTGCTGGCGCATGGAATCACCGGCTTCAACCGGGGTGTGGTCGAGTCCGCCGATGGCTGGCTGTACATCCTTGGGCAGAATGGCGGCGCATCGGGCGCCGGGGGCATCGTGCGTTGCCGCCGGGATGGAAGCGATGCGACGCGGTGGGCCGGGTTCCATGGGATGGAATGGCTTCCCTCTTCCAAGTCGGCGTTGCTGGTGGCGCGGGACGGGTTTGTTTATGGCACCAGGGCGGGGGAGGGCGGCGATAGTTCGCTGTTTCGGGTGGACCCGTCCGGGAAGCCCGTTTCGTTGGCATCCGCACGGTCCGGAACCGCGTGTCAGACCGATCCCGTTTTCGGGGGTGGGAACTGTCACAGTTTCAACCCGGGCATCCGTTTCGCCGGAGCCCCTGTCGAAGGGCCGGACGGCGAACTCTACGGCCTGAGCGGCAGCGCCATTTACCGGGTCTGGACGCCGCATCAGCACGACCCGGGAGACCTGCGCCTGGAGCCGGTTGTCCAACACGACGATCTGATCGGCCCTCAGGGGATCTCGGATCCCGAGGTTTGGGCTCAATCAGACTCCGGGGTGCTCTTCATTCCGACGCTGACGGGAATCTGGTCATTTCTTCCGGGCCAGCACGGACTTCAACCCATCTTCAAAGTCCACAGCGCGGGCCGGGATGGACGGCGGCCCGCGGGACCCCTGGTGCGTGACCACCAGGGCGCCATTTTCGGGGTGACGGACAACGGGGGCATTGTGGATGAGGGCACCCTGTTTTCAGCGAGCGAAGACGGTACGATCGGCGCCGTGCTCCACACCTTCACGGGCAGTCCCGGGAACGTGAGAAAGCCCTCAGGATTCCTGGTGCTGGGCAACGACGGCTGGCTCTACGGCACGAGCCAGCAGGGAGACCGCCATGATTTTTCTCCCCGGCTGTACCGGGTGCATCCCGGGACCGGCCGGTTCGAGGTCCTGGCCACGCTTCCCGGACGCTTTGACGGCGATCACCAGCCGCGGTGCGGGCTGATCAAGTCCCGGACCGGGGCGCTGATCGGCACCACGCCGCGCGGCGGATCCTCGGATCTGGGAACCCTCTACCGGTACGATCCGCCCACGGGATCCTTGACGGTGATCCACGAGTTTGGCGCATCCGCGGAGGACCGGTGGCGCGCCTGGCCTGAGTTGCTGGAGGCAGCCGACGGACTGCTCTACGGGCTCGCCTCGGGGGACGCCACCAACCAACTGAACGCCGACGGACTCTTTCGGATCGGTCTGACGGGCGAGGGGTACCGCATCCTGACGCGCCTCGAGCGGACGAAGGCGACGATGCAGATTTCGGGCGGGCTGACCGAGACGCGTGATGGGAACCTGTACGCCGTTCGGCAGTGGACCGACCGACCGGGCACCAACAGCGCCTTCATGGGGGAGATCCTCCGATTCGTCCGTTCCGCCTCCGCCGACGAACCGGCGCGGATGGAATCGGTATTTCGAAGTCCGAACGAGGGAGAACTCGGATTGCGGCCCTCCGGACGACTCATCGAATCGCCGGACGGGAGCCTGGTTGGGCTCTCGCAGAGCGACATCGTGCTGTATCGCTTCCAGCCCGCTACAGGTCATGTCGAGCCACTCGCCCGGCGTGGTCGGATGACCCTGGCTCAGGAGCACGGCTCCCCGGCGAGGCATTCGTCCCCCGAGCAGTTGGACGACCACTATCTGGTATCCCTCGCGGATTACCGTTCCGGAGCGGTACGCAAGTTGTCCGCCTACCCGTCGTTACGTCCCGTGGCCAGGGAGGGGGTGGTGATCCGGGAGCGATACCGCAACCAGGTCAGCGTGTATTTCGGGTCGCTGTTCTTCGGCGATGCCAATCCTCCCTTCGAAGCCCGGGGGCTGCCGCCGGGTGTTTCTCCGGAATCCGTCCGGTACGGATCCATCCAGTCAGCAACCATCCCGGCAGGCACCTACACCATCCAGGTCATTGGCAACAGCGGCGGATTCTGGCCGCCGCTGACCGCGACCAATGCGCTGACACTCATCGTGGAGCCGGTCCCGGTGTTGGCGGATCCCACCCCCGCGGTGCTGCCGGTGGGCGCCACAGAGTTCAGGCTGACAGGAAGCGTGACGCCCTCGCTCACTCCGGACGGGATCACCGTTTCCTGGACGACGAGCGCCACGTCCCTGAGTCCTGCGGGCCGTTACCCGATCCTTCCGGAGTTTGCCGGGAATGTGGACCTGCTGGTGAACTACGCCATCAGCACCAACGAGAGCGTGCTTACCCTCGTGGAAGCCCGGCCGCAGGTGGCCGTGGACTCCGGGGACCCCGGTGTCATGGCGCTGACCTTCCCGGGGATTCCCGGGATCCGCTATGATCTGGAGTTTCGCCTCGGTCTGGCGGATTCCGCGTGGAAGTCACTGGGCAGCATTGCCACCCCTTCGGTGGATCCCGTGATGAAGTCGCTGCGTCCGCTCGGCTCCGACGAGATCTACGTGCGGGTGACCCCCCGTTGGTCTTGGGAGCCTGCACCGCCCGCCCTGGCGAGCCCGGATCCCGAGCCGTAGCTTCCGCCCCTCGGTGGTAGGAGCCGGCGTCAGGCTCAAACTCTCCTTTGGCCATGAAGATGCCGACGCGTGGGGGAGAGCCGAACGTCGGTGGAAGTTTTCAGCGTCTTGCAGGTTCATGACCCGGCCAACTCGGGGGACGATTGCCCCTCGGCGAGGCGGGACCTGGCGGACGCCCAGAAACTGAAGTAGCCGCGGTGCGCCTGGGGCCAGTGACGGGAGTCCCAGGGGCGTCGGAACAGCAGGAGCGACACGCCGTCCCGGGCGAGCGCCGACCGGAGGGCGGGCAGTGCGTCGGCGAGCGGGCCCACGGACGGAGCCATGGCGGCCAGGGTCCGAAGACCGTGGCGCCGCGCAAAATCCCGAAGGCGATCTCTGCGGGAACGGATGCTCCCAGATTCCGGGGCGTCCAGAGGCAACATAAACTGCGCGCAGAGGCGCCGCCCGGCATCCGCCAGCGCGTGCGTAAGCAACCGTTGCTGTGGCGCCGGGCACTCCGCCGGGCTTTCCGGGGCGTCCGGTCCAGCGGCGATGAGCCGGGAGGGGGGCGGATCCATCGCCCCTCCGAGGTCCGGATTGCAGTCCTCCTCGTGCACCCACAGTCCATAGGGGGCGTTCGGAGGGGATGCGGTGTCGTCGTCGAAGGCTGATCTGCCGATGGAGCGGTCGGCGATCTCCGGAATCTCGGCTGCGACCACCCGGCCATCGTCGAGGCGGTCGAGTCCGGTGGTGTCGGAGAGGAGCTCCGGGGCGCAGTACCTTTCCAGGTTTGAGCGCCGGACCAGGTAGAACTTGCCCGGCGTCTGCAGGCCCGCGACCCAGCGCCAGGAGAGGGTATTGCTGGCGGGATCGGCATCCAGCAGATGGCGGAGGAAGAAGTCGGCGCCGAGTTCCCAGGGCAGGCGTTCGACGTGGATCCAGAAGCTGGCCCACCACAGGCGCGCGTGGTTGTGCAAGTAGCCAGTCTCCACCAGTTCGCGTGCGAAGCGGTCCATGATGGCCACACCGCTTTGGCCGCCGGCCACCGCGGCCGCGCGGTGGCGCACGGCTTCCGGTGCGTGCTTCCGCCACCAGTCCCGGCGCTCGAGGTAGGCAGTCCACACCTGCGGACGCAGGTGGAGCCACCCCTTCCAGTACGTGCGCCAGAACACCTCCTGGATGAACTTCTCCACCGCAGCCAGCGGGTGGCGCGCGAGGACGGCACGCACGACTTCCTGTTCGGAGATCAGCCCGGTACGGATGGCAGGTGAGAGCCGCGAGACGCCGGCATGCCCGGGGGCCACCTGGTTGCGGACGGCCGCATAATGGCGGGCTCGGAGGAGGAAGTCTTCCAGGCGCCCCAGGGCCCCGGAGCGGTCGGCCGGGAACTGCGGTTCGATCACCGCTCAGGATGCGATGGAGCGTCCGAAGCGCAACCGGCCTGCAGCAACGGGATTCCGCAGGGGATCGGCGTCCAGGGATCGGTGATCAGGTTCGGTCAGAACGGTGCGTCCCTTTCTT
>JAFLEG010000187.1 GCA_017302195.1 Verrucomicrobiota bacterium | reverse complement strand
CCGGCGGTGACCGTGCGCGAACTGATGACCGCCGATCGCCGGATCGCCCAGATGACCTCCCAGTTCACCATGGTGCGTCAACTGCTGCTCGCCTTCGCCGGTCTGGGACTGTTCCTCGCGACACTCGGCATCTACGGAATGATTGCCCGGTCCGTGGTGCAGCGCACCGGCGAGATTGGCATCCGGATGGCCCTGGGCGCCGCCTTCCAGGACATCGTGCGGTTGTTTCTGGGCTCCGGCATCCGCGTGGCCGTGGCCGGTGCGGCGGCCGGGACGCTGGGCGCCTTGGGGCTCGCCAAGCTGCTTTCCTCCGTCCTTCCCGCCATGCAGACCGATCCCGCCGGGGTGGTTCTGGCCGCCGCCCTGGTCCTGGTCGGGATCGCCGCCGCGGCTTCCTGGCTGCCCACCCGCCGGGCGGGCGCCATCCAGCCCGCGGATGCCCTGCGCGCGGATTGAATTCCCGCAGTGTCCCTGCCACTGAACCCACGTCATGCCGTTCCCTCCCATGTTCTCCATTGTCCGACTCCAATCCATCCTCCTCCGCAGCCTGCCGCTGGGCCTGGCGGCCCTGCTGATCACGGCCTGCGACCGCCCTGCCCATCTGGTCACCATGGCGGCCGGCCACGCCATCTCGGCCCGCATCCGCGGGAATCACTCGCTGGAAACCCTGGCCGACCAGGCGGTGATCACCGGACCGATGGGCACGGTGACCATTGAGCGCGACCGGGTGCGGTGCAACGGCGGCCGCTGGACCTCCATTCCCGCAGGATCCGCAGTCACCCTCGAAATGGCCCGGCACCGACTCCGGATCCACGCGGGCAACGTCACCATCACCCATGACAACCGGTGAGGGAAAGGGGGAGGGATGAGAGGCGAGGGGCGAGTCAATCATCTCGGCCCGCCGAACTCCTCCATTCCTCCGCCTCTCGCCTCTCGCCCCTAACCCCTCGCCCTCATGCTCCAGGACCTCCGCCTCGCTTGCCTCCAACTGCTCAGGGATCCCGGCTGCACCGCCGCAGCCATCGCGCTGCTGATCACCGCGCCGATCCGGGGGAACGCCTGCACCATCTTTGTGCTCACCGATGCCGACCGGACGCTCTTCTTCAACAATGGGGACTGGTTCAATCCGGCCACCCGCCTCTGGTTTGTTCCCGCAGGCAAGGATCACCTCGGCTGTGCCTATCTCGGATTTGACAACGGCTGGGCCCAGGGTGGCCTGAACACCGCCGGACTGGCCTTCGATTGGGTTTCCGGCTTTGAGGAGAAATACGAACCCGGCCGCGACCTCCAGTCCGTGCGGGGCAATCCCAGTGAACGGATGCTGGAGTCCTGTACAACGGTCGAGGAGGCCGTGGCGTTCTATCGCCGATACCGTGAACCAGATTTTGCGCGCTCCCGAATCCTGATCGCCGACCGCACTGGAGCTTCTGTGGTCATCGGCGCGAGTGGTGAACAGTTGCAGGTGGCGTCCCTCCGCCAAAGCCGCGGTTTTGGGTGGGGCCGTGCCGCGCTGGAACGCGAGCTCGCGAAGTCCCCCGCGCCCACCGTGGCCAATGGCGCGGCGATCCTCCGCGCCTGCCGACAAGCGGGCGATGGCGGGACGAAGTATTCCAATGTCTTCGACCTGAGATCAGGCGGGATGGTGCTGTTCCCCATTCCGGGTCGCGACGAGAGCGTGGCCTTGACGCTGGCGGCGGAACTGGCGAAAGGCCCGCACTACTACGACATCACCGGCCTTCCCGGACAGCTCGCCGCACCGCCGCAGCCGCTTCACCACAACATGAAGCGGTTCTACCTGGATGAATTCGCTCCGCTTCCGGACCAGGAGACTGCCGTCACGGAACGCGTCCGGGCGCTCATCCGAGACTCGGCGAACGGCACGATGAGATCAGAAGACTATGCCCCCGAGTTCTGGTTGGTGTTGTCGCCCCAGCAGAAGAAGGTCCAGGCGGAACTGAAAAGCCTGGGTGGCCTCGTCGCGCTGACGTTGGTCGGCCGTCACGACCGGGGCTCCGACCGCTGGTATCGCTTTCGGGTGGAGTTTGACCGGATCACGGTGCTGCAACGGTTTGCCTTCGACGGGCAGGACCGGGTGGAGTCGGTTCAGTCCGAAGCGAGTGAACTCAAACCCGGCGCCCGTTTGAGAGCAGACCCACCCTGATGAACACACGGGGCATCCCGCTCCGCAACCGCCAATGCTTCTCACCTTGAAATCCATCCTCCACCACGCTCTCCCCGTCCGGGCTCTGTTCCTGGTCGTGGTCGCCGCGCTGGTTGGTTGCGATCCCGGGCCCGTCGTTCCGCTGGACCAGGAGGTCGCCCGGATTTTCGAGGAGGCCCACCGGTCGGGCGAGTTCGTCGGTACCGCGCTCGTCACCCGGGGGGACCAAACCGTCTATGAAGGCAGCTTTGGTCTGGCCGATCAGGAGAGGAATCTGCTCAACACGAACCAGACCCGGTTTCTCGCGTTCTCCGTCCTGAAGCCGATGACCGCCGTCCTGGTGTTCCAGCAGATGGATGCCGGCCGGATCCGCCTCACGGACACGCTGGATTCGTTTTTTCCGAATCTCGCGGGTCAACCGGCGGGACCGCTCACCCTGCAGCAACTGCTCACCCACACCTCGGGCATCGTGGAGGTGATCAGCCGGCACCCGGATCGCCGGATCACTCCCCGGGATCTTGAGGGTCCCATCGTCCAATCGGACGCCTCGTTCCGGTATTCCAACACGGCCTACGTGTGTCTGGGACTCGTGCTGGAGGCCGTCACGGATCGCTCCTATGAGACGCTGTTGCGTGAAAAGATCTTCCAGCCGGCCGGCATGAACGACTCCGGCCTGTTGCGCAGCGGCGCATCCGTTTCCAACCTGTCCCGCGGCTATCGTCTGAGTTCCGGAAAACCCGAGGCCGTCGAGCTCGGGGTCGCGATGGAGGCCTTGGATGGCGCCGGTTCGCACTACACGACGGCCCGCGACCTCTGGCGCTTCGACCGGGCCCTGGCCTCCGGAAGCATTCTGCGGCCGGAAACGCAGGCGCTCATGGTCAGCCAGCAGGTGCCGGGGCGCTACGGCTACGGCTGGTTCCTCTCCGAACAGGGCGGGAATTACTATCCGTGGCACAAGGGGGACTTTCGGGGACACACCGCCCTGTTCGTTCGGCCCACACACCGTGACGAGGTCGTGGTCCTCCTCTCGAACCAGCAGGAAACCGATCTGCTCGCGCTCCGCACGAAGGTGCTCCGAGTCCTGAAGGCAAGGCCCGAACCCCCGAACCCCGCACCCCAATAGCCCGAGACTTAAAAACGCCTCCCGCGACGCAGCGCGTGGAAGCAGGAACAGTCCCTGCAACCTTGAATCACCCGCCATGTCCGACCTCCGCTACGCCCTCCGCCAGTTGCTCAAGAACCCCGGCTTCACCGCCGTGGCGGTGCTCACCCTCGCCCTGGGCATCGGGGCGAACACCGCCATCTTCAGCTTCGTCCACGCCGTCCTGCTCCGGCCGCTGCCCTACCGGGATCCTGACCGTCTGGTGATGGTGTTCGAGTCCCGGGCCACGGATGGCTCGGACCGGGAGCCGGTCGCGGCTCCGATGCTGGGACACTGGCGCGGGCAGAGCACCGTGTTTGAGGGGCTCGCAGCGCGGGGCGGTGATACCTTCGCCCTGAGCGGACGGGGGCCGGCCGAGTCCCTCGCCGGGACTCGGGTGTCGGCGAACATGTTCGCCCTGCTGGGGCTCCGTCCGATCCTGGGCCGCGACTTTCTCCCGGAGGAGGAGACCTTCGGAAAGCACCGCGTCGTCCTGCTGAGTCATGAGCTGTGGCAGCGACGTTTCGGAGGCGACGCGGGCATCGTCGGACAGACGATCACCGTGAACTCGGAGCCACATACCGTGGTCGGCGTGATGCCGGCGCGGACGCTCTTCCCCGAGGCCGGCACCGAGATCTGGGCGCCACTGGCCTTTTCCCCGGACCTCCTGGGGCAGCGTCACAACCACAGCTTCCTGGTTCATGGCCGCCTGAAGCCCGGGGTCACCCTCGCCCAGGCCCGGGTGGAGATGGCTGGGATTGCCGACCGCATGGCGACGGCGGATCCGGAGAGCAGGGACTGGGGTGCGGCGGTCCATGCGTATCACGAGGTGCTGGTGGCGGATTCGCGACGGACGCTCCTGGTCCTGTTTGCTGCGGTGGGCATGGTGCTGCTGATCGGCTGCGCGAACATCGCCAACCTGCAGCTTGCCCGTGCGGCGGCCCGCTCCCGGGAATTCGCCGTCCGCGCCGCGCTGGGCGCCGGAAGCTGGCAGATCCTCCGTCAATTGCTGACCGAGAGCCTGCTGCTGGCGGCGACCGGCGGGTTGGGTGGCCTGGCGGTGGCCTGGGGTGGCCTCGGGATGCTGACCCGGCTGGCGCCGCCCAATCTCCCGCGGATTGCCGAGGGCGTTCCGCTCGACGGATGGGCGGTCGGTTTCGCCATGCTGGCCTCGGTGGCCGCTGCGGTGATGTCCGGCCTGGTCCCGGCGCTGCAGACGATCCGTCTGTCGCTGGCGGGCGCATTGACGGAAGGCGTCCGGGGCACGTCCACCCTCGGACGCCAGCGGCTTCGCGCCGCCCTGGTCGTGGCCGAGGTCGCGCTGTCTTTGATGCTGCTGGTTGGGGCGGGACTGCTCATCCGGAGCTTCACCCGGGTGCTGGCCCAGCCCGCGGGATTCACCCCCGAGCACGTGGTCACCCTGTCGGTGAGCCTGCCCGAAGGACGCTATCCGCAGCAGACCGACCGCGAGCGGCTGTTTGCCGAACTCCATGAGCGGGTGAGGGCCATCCCGGGCGTGGACTCCGCCGGAATGATTCTGGGGGTGCCGCTGGGGGCGAACCAGATGGGCACGGCGATCGGCATTCCCGGCGCGCCGCCGCCGCCGCCCGGCGAGGTGCGGGCGGCCGGGTATGCCCAGGTGAGTCCGGACTACTTCCGCACGCTCCAGATCCCCTTCGTACAGGGACGGGACTTCTCCGCGCAGGACCGGACGGGTACGCCGGATGTGGTGGTGGTGGACGAGACCTTTGTCCGACGGTTCCAACTGGGCGCCCAGGTCCTGGGCCGGCGCGTGGACCTCGGGGACGGCGCCCGCGGCGCCGAGATCATCGGTGTGGTGAAGGACGTCCGGCGTTCCGGCCTGGAGCAGGCGCCGGCCGGCGAGGTGTACCGTGCCTACCGGCAGAACTGTTGGGGGAGCCTGTCGTTGGTCGTCCGCACCGCGCGCGACCCGATGGATCTGACCCGTGCCCTCCGCGCCGAACTCGACGCCCTCGACCGCGACCTGCCCATTGAGAACGTCCGCACCATGACCCAGTGGGTCGCCGCGTCGGTGGCGCAGCGCCAGCTCTCCACCCGGCTCCTCGGCGTGTTTGCGGTCGCGGCGCTGCTGCTGGCGGCCCTCGGACTGTATGGAGTGCTGGCGTACACCGTCACCCAGCGCACCCGGGAGATCGGGGTCCGCATGGCGCTGGGCGCGCAGACCCGGGAGGTGCGGCGCCTCATCGTCGTCCAGGGCATGCGCCTGGTGCTGCTGGGCATCGTCTGTGGGTCCGCCGCCGCACTGCTGCTCACGCGGCTGCTGCGGACCCTGCTTTTTGAGACCGCGCCATGGGATCCCGCCACCTTTGCCGGCGTCACGGTCCTGCTGATGGGGGTGGCCCTGCTGGCCTGCTGGCTCCCCGCCCGCCGGGCAGCCCGCCTGGATCCGATGAGGGCGCTGAGGAGCGAAGGATGAACGATGAAGGATGAGGGATGAATGGGAGCGGGCTCGAAATCGCGCCCAGCGCATCGCCCGATGCGAATTCCCCCCTCCTGGAAACTGAAAACTCGAAACTGAAAAATTAAACCGCCGCGGCCTCGCGAGCCCAGCGGTCGGCTTCCAGGATTTGCTCCAGCGTCGGATTGCCGACGACGGCGTGGGCGTCCATCACCCGGGTCACCGTCGCGGCAATGCCAGGGAAGGACAGCTCGCGGCGGCAAAAGCGCTCGACAGCGACCTCGTTGGCGGCGTTGAGCACCGCCGGCAGCGTGCCGCCCACCTCGCCCGCCCGGCGCGCCAGCGCCAGGGACGGGAACCGGTCGTGGTCCGGATTCTCAAAGGTCAGCGATCCGACCCGCGCGAAATCGGTCTGCACGCGGGCGCTGGGCAGGCGGTCCGGATGACAGAGCGCGATCTGGATGGGCAGGCACATGTCGGGCGTGGACAACTGGGCCAGGATCGAGCCGTCCACAAACTCCACCATCGAGTGCACGATGCTCTGCGGATGCACGATGACGTCCACCCGCGCCATCTCGATGTCGAACAGCCACCGGGCCTCGATCATCTCCAGCCCCTTGTTGAACAGCGTGGCGCTATCAATGGTGATCTTCCGCCCCATGACCCAGGACGGGTGCTTCAGCGCCTGCTCGACCGTGATGCCGTCGAAGGCCTCCCGCAGCGTGGTCCGGAAGGGGCCGCCGGAGGCCGTCAGGATCAGCCGCCGCACCGAGGCGCCGGGCTTGTCCTGAAGGCACTGGAAGATGGCGCTGTGCTCGCTGTCCACCGCCAGCACCTGCACCCCGTGGCGGCGGGCTTCGGACATCACGATCTCGCCGGCCATGACCAGGATCTCCTTCGAGGCCACCGCGATGTCCTTGCCTGCGCGGATCGCGGCCAGGGCCGGCGCGAGGCCGGCGGTGCCCACGATGGCGATGAGCACGATGTCCGCTTCGGGAAGCGTGGCCAGTTGGATCAGCCCCTCGGCGCCCGCATGGACCGCGATGCCCGGCAACTGGCCGGCCAGGGCGGACGCCGCGGCGGGATCCGCCAGGGACACAGCCTGGGGCCGGTGGCGTTGCGCCTGCTCGGCGAGCAGGGCCGCATTTCCGCCGGCGGCGAGGCCGATCAGCCGCAGGCGGTCGGGCAGATCCTCCACCACCTTGAGCGTGCTGGTGCCGATGGAACCGGTGCTTCCGAGCAGGACGACGTTCTTCATTCAGTGCGGGCGGATGGCCTTCGGTGGAGCAGAAACGCCGAGTCTGGATGCAGGCCGGAGGTCCGGTCAATGCGTCAGGACATGACGCAGGTACAGATACAGCAGCGGGGCGTTGAACAGGGGGCTGTCAATGAGGTCGAGGATCCCGCCGATCCCCGGGAAGAGGCGTCCGGAATCCTTGGCCCCGGCCTCCCGCTTGAAGGCCGACTCGATCAGGTCCCCGATCACCGCCCCCAGGCTCAGGATCAGTCCGATGGCGAGGGCGTGGCCGAGGTTCATCTCCTTGAGCCGGCCGCCGGCTGCCTGGGCCAGCAGCACGCTGGCGGTCGTGGACACCACCACCGCCCCGGCGAGGCCTTCCCAGGTCTTCCCCGGACTGATGCGCGGGATCATCTTGTGGCGTCCGATCAGCGACCCCACGCAGTAGGCCCCGACGTCGCTGAACTTGGTGACCACCAGCAGATAGAGCACGTAGAAGCGTCCATCCACACCGTCCAGGTAGTTGATCTTCTGGATGAAATTCAGCAGCCACGGCACGTACATCAGCCCCAGCAGGGTGGTGGCGATGGCGACGAAGCCGTGCGGATTCCGCCGGTCGAAGAGCTGGCGGAGGCAG
>JAFLEG010000186.1 GCA_017302195.1 Verrucomicrobiota bacterium | reverse complement strand
CGGGCCGCACCGATGCCTGGTATATCCTCGAGCACCGACGTCCGACGAGCCTTTTCACGCCGCGCGCGATGGCCGAAGACGGCAAAGCGATGGGCTTCGTCGCGCACTTCCTGAATCAATTGCAGCGCCGGATGTTGGCCGCCCAATTCTAAGCCGTTTCGATCGTCGGCATAGACCAGAACCTCGCAGCCGGGCTTGCGTTCCTCGCCCTTCGCGACGCCGATCAACGGCAGGTCGGCGACCCCGAGTTCGTTCAGCGCCGCAAGGTCATCGAGCATGGCCCGGCGGGTGGTGCGGTCGAGACCCGCCGGATCCCGCAGGTACAGCACCGGTTCGTCACTGCCCCGGAACTTCACGCCCTGATAGCGCGACGGGAGGAACCCCGAGCCCCAGTAGAAGTCGTAGAAGATCTGTCCGCAGCTTGTCCCCTTGCTGACCGAGGTCATCACCACGAACGCCGGCAGGTTCTCGGAATCGCTGCCCAGCCCGTAGGAGAGCCAGGCGCCCAGCGTCGGGCGTCCCGGAATCTGGGAGCCGCTCAGTACCAGGGAAATCCCCGGGGCATGGTTCACGGCGTCGGTGTGCAGCCCCTTCACAAAGCACAGGTCGTCGGCAATGGACGCCGTATGCGGCAGGAACTCGCTCACCCAGGCACCACTCTCCCCGTGCTGGTGGAAGGGCTCCACCGGCGCCAGCACCAGCTTGCCCTCCCCCATGCCGGTCATGGTGCTGAAGCGCTTTCCGGCCACGTACTCGGCCGGGATGGGCTGGCCGTGCAGCTCACGCAGGCGCGGCTTGTAGTCGAAGAGGTCCACGTGGGTCGGGGCCCCGTTCTGAAAAAGGTAGATCACGCGCTTGGCCTTGGGCGCCGACTGCGGCATGCCCGGCAGTCCCCGCGCCCCGCCCGGCGCCGACGCCTGTAGCCCATCCCGTGACAACAGCGCTGCCAGCGCCCCAAGCCCGAGTCCCGAGGCCGAGCGGCTGAGAAAGTCGCGGCGCGAGCGCAGAAACCCCGCAACGGATGCCGGTGCATCTGCCGGTTCCCACAGGGGCACGGCGGCGGGCGGGCATCCCGGGGGAAAGCCAGGGTCATTTGGTCGGCAGAAATCCGGGTCCATGGGGCTCTCGATTCATGGGGAAGACGATCCCGGGTCCCGATTCTTCAACGCTCCCCTCACATCCGGGAGAGGGTCCCGGACGCCTCCAGCGGATGCAGTCCGGGACGTGACAAGGCCGGAGCGCCGGCCCCGGGAAACATCTTCCCGGGATTGCACAGTTCCCCGGGATCGAAGGCCCGGCGGATCCGGCGCTGAATCTCCACCTCGTCGGGAGAAAAGAGATCCCCCAGGAAGTCCCGCTTCTCGACCCCGATGCCGTGCTCCCCGGTGATGGAGCCGCCCATCGCCACGCAGAGCCGGAGGATTTCTGCCGCCACCGCCTCCGCCCGTGCCAGCGCGCCCGGCTGACGGCCGTCGAAGAGGATGAGCGGATGCAGATTACCGTCGCCGGCATGAAAGACATTGGCGATGCGCAGGCCCGACTCACGCGAGAGCTCCGCAATGCGCCGCAACGCCTCGCCCAGGCGCCGTCGCGGCACCACGCCGTCCTGCACGATGAAATCCGGCGACAGGCGTCCCACGGCGCTGAAGGCGCTCTTGCGCCCCTTCCAGATCGCCAGGCGCTCGGTGGTATCCCGGGCGCTGCGGACCGCCACCGGATCGCCGGCGGACAGTACCGCGTCCAGCCGTATCCGCTCCGCCGCCACCGTTTCCCGCGGCCCCTCCAGCTCCACGATCAGCACCGCCGCGCATCCCGGAGGATACTCCGCATGCACCGCCGCGCGGGCCGCCTCCAGCGCCAGGGCGTCCATGATTTCCATCGCGCCCGGCAGCAGTCCCGCAGCGATCACCGCACCCACCGCATCGCCCGCCTGCTCCAGGGTGCGGTATCCCGCCAGCACGGTATGAAAGCACTCCGGTCTGGGCAGCAATTGAAGGGTGATCTCGAGGGCGATGCCAAAGAGCCCCTCGTGCCCGGTGAAGAGCCCGCACCAGTCCGGACCGACCCGTTCGCGTCCGGCACCTCCCCAGCGCACCACCTCGCCGGTGCCGAGCACCGCCTTGAGGCCCAGGACGTGATTGGACGTCATGCCGTATTTCAGGCAGTGCGCGCCGCCGGAGTTGAAGGCCACGTTGCCGCCCAGGGTACAGATGGTCTGACTGGAGGGATCCGGGGCGTAGTGGAGTCCGTGCGGCGCCGCCGCGGCCGTGACCTGGCTGTTGATCACCCCGGGCTGCACCACGGCGGTCCGGTCTTCCGGATCCAGCCGCAGGATCCGGTTTAGCCGGTTGAGGGCGATCACGATGCCGCCCGCCACCGGCAGCGATCCCCCCGAGAGGCTGGTGCCGCTGCCCCGGGCGACCATCGGCACTCCAGCATCGCGACAGGCACAGACCAGGGCGATTACCTCGTCCTCGGACTCCGGGACCGCCACCGCCAGCGGACGCTCCCGGTACGCGGTCAGGCCGTCGCTCTCATACGCCGCCAACTGCGCCGGCGCGGTGAGCCACCGTTCGGCGGGCAGGACGGAGGCGAGGGGGAAAGTTTTCAGGGCCAAGTTTTCAGTTTTCAGGACAAGGAAGAGGGACCGGAGTCCGCCTGTTCCACAGCGATGGATCAACCCGCCGTGGATGGACGAAGGATCTCGCGAAGCGCGGCCAGGATCAGGTCCACGTTGCGCGTGGTGGCGCCGTGGCCCATGAGGCCGATGCGCCAGGCCTTGCCGGCCATCACGCCCAGGCCGGCGCCGATCTCGATGCCGTAGTCCTCCAGCAGACGCCGCCGCAAGGCGGCATCATCCGCGCCCGCGGGTATGCCCACGCAGTTCAGGGTGTGCAGCGACTGCCGTGGAATGTACGAGAGTCCCAGAGAGTCCAGTCCGGCCCGCAGTCGCCGATGCGCTGCGGCATGACGGGCGATTCGGGCGTCCAGTCCCTCCTCCAGTACAATGGCCAGCGCCTCATTCAGCGCATAGGTCATGTTGATGGGAGCGGTGTGATGGTACACGCGTCCGCCGCCGCCGCCCGACAGGTAGTACTTCCGGAGCATGGACACATCGAGGTACCAGGACTGGGGCTTCGACTTCCGGGCATCCATCCGGGCCAGCGCCCGCTCCCCGAAGCTGACCGGCGACAGCCCGGGTGGACAGCTCAGGCACTTCTGGGTCCCGCTGTAGATGGCATCAATCCCCCAGTCATCCACCCGCAGCTCATGGCCGCCGAGACTGGTCACGGCATCCACCAGGAACAGCGCCCCGTGGCGGTGCGCCAGATCCGCCATCCCCTCCAGCGGCTGGTGAGCCCCGGTGCTGGTCTCGGCATGAACCAGGGCCAGGAGCCGGGACTTCGGATGCTGCTCCAGCGCCGCCGCCACCTGCCCGGCGGTGAACACCTCACCCCACGGGGCCTCCAGGGCATGCACCGTGGCGCCGCAACGTTCCATCACGTCCTTCATGCGTCCGCCGAAGACACCATTCACGCCGACGATCACCTCGTCGCCCGGCTCGATGAGGTTCACCGCCAGGCACTCCATGCCCGCCATGCCCGTCCCGCTCACCGGGAAGGTCAGCGGATTGCGCGTGCGGTACACCTGGCGCAGCCGCTCGCAGGTTTCGTCCATGATGGCGAGGTACTGCGGGTCGAGGTGCCCCAGGGTCGGCGCTCCCAGCGCCCGCAGCACGCGGGCGGGCACGGGACTCGGTCCCGGGCCCATCAGAACCCGCTCGGCGGGATGGATGGTGTTCATGAAATCCAGTGTGGCGACGTGCGTCTGGCTAGCGCGCCACCGCCCCGCGCTGCAAGGCCATTCTCGCGCCGAGCCTCGCGGCGGGGTGGGTTTTCAATGGGCCGTGCGCGTTGTTGCGAATTGACGTGGTGGCGACCATACACGCGCACGGCTCAGAGGAGGTTCGCCCCACCAGGGGTAGGAGACGATGTCAGGAGGCTCAAACTTTCCCGCGGCCGTGGAGATGTCCTCGCGTTGGGCGACAGCCGACCCGGGCGGGGAGGAAGTCAGATCCTCGTCACCTCGTCTCCTACTGCCTTCACTTCATCCCTCATCCCTCATCCTTCCCCAACGCCGGATCAGCGCTGGGACTCCAGCGCCATCAACTGGGCGAGCGGGCTGGCCTCGGGAACGGACTTCCGGGCATTGGCAATGGCCGGTTCCAGGCCGGCGGCATTCAGCCGGCTGGTGCTGCCAACAGTGTTCTTCACGATCTGGTCAGCCTCGGATGCCGACGACGACGTGGAGGCCTCGGCCAAGGACAGGTTGCTCAACACGATCTGCCAGTTGTTCAGGATTCTCCACGCCTGGTAGGACCAATACTGGCTGACTTCGGGCGGCGTCATCGGGTTGGCCAGGTCCCGCGCCTCGGCCATGGCCCGGAGGGCGGTCTGAAACCGGGACTCGTACCACCGGTAGCTGGCCCGGACATCGTCCCGTCCTCCGGACTCCAGCCGCAGCCGGACCCGCGAATCCTCCACCAGGCCGGGCACCATCGTCAGGATCACGGCGTCCCGGGAGTGCTTCCACCGTTCCTCGCCGGCGCCCAACTGCGCGAGCACCGCCTGGCCGAGGGTCGCGCTCGCCAGGGCATTGGTGAACTCCCCGGCCCGCCATTGGGACACAGCGCGGAGCGTCCAGGCGTTGGGCTGCAGGCGGGGATCCAGCGCGGCGATGAAGTCCGGGGACAACTCCCCCGCCACCGCCTGATACTGGTGGGTGACCTCGACAAACGGATCGGCAAACCGCTGGTTGTCCGACTGCACCGCCTGCTCGAACCGGTTCTGGACCTCGCGGTACTGCAGGGTGGAGCAGCCGGTCAGGACCGCCAGGGCGGTGGCAAACGCGAGGTGGAGCAACGCCGGGAGACGGATCGTATTCATGGGGCTGGGGGGGGGGAAATCAGCGGTGGGACGTGTGGAATCAGACCTGTCGCAGGCGGGCCAGGGCCACGGCCTTCACCTGGGCGGCATCGTCGAGGGACAGGTCATCCCAAAGCACGGCGTGCAGGAGGGCTTCCGCCACCGCGGGCAGGTTGGCCCCGTTGATGCGGCCGGCGAGGGCACCCCGCGCGAGCTGCAGGGCGCGGGTGAGGGTCTCCCCCACCAAGGCGGGACGGCTCTCAATGAAGGTCTGCAGGTTCGCCGACGCGAGCGGCAGCAGGCGCGCCGCCACCTCGATCAGGGTGTCACGCGTCCACAGCCTGCGGGGATCAGGCGCCTCGGCGAAGGCCGTCACCACCTGGCGCAGAATCTGGAACAGCGCATTGCTGGCCGGACTCGCCGAGGCCGTGTCAATCAACAGCCGTCCATTCTCGAGGGCCACCTGCAGGGCGACACGCACCAGGCTCAGGAACCCGTCGCCGCTGGTGACCGCGGTGGGATCCTCGCCCAGGGCGCGGGCCACCGAGGCAATGACCTGGGCCAGCACGGTCTTCCCGGGATCCCCGCCGGCGTCGCCGATCAGGTGCTCTGGATGACGGGCCACCTCGCCGAGCACCACCCGCGTCAACTCCACCACCTGGCGGCGCGACAGCAGGTCCTGGATGCTCCCGCCACCGGCCAGCTTGGCGGAAAGGCTTCCCGCCATCGCCGCCAGGGCATCGGCCAGCAACTGCTCCTGAGGGCGCTTCGGATCCACGAGCAGCTCCATGTTCTCACGCGCCACTTCCAGCGCCTCATGCAACACCGCCCCCGCCGTCTCCACCGAGAACAGCCGCTTCCACTGCCGGTCGCCCAGCACGGCCGCGGTCCGCGCGAGCAGCGACTGGAGAACCTTCCGGTCAGTCATCACCTCCGGATGCTCCGCCGCCGTCCGCAGGGCGCTCTTGAAGATCAGTTCCAGCGTCTGGTTGTTGAACAGGTCCTCCTGATCCTGGAGCCCCTGGAGCACCTGCCCCAGCGTCTCCTTGACGAACAGCGCGGCATTGTCGTCGGGCAGGAACAGGTCCACGTCCGACACCAGCGCCCCGGCGGCGCCCCGGAGCAGGCTGGTGCCGATGCGGCGGAAGAACTGCTGCCGGCTCGTCTCATTCCCGTCGGCCACCGCCCGGCGCAGATCCTCGGCCACCGCGCCCGTGATGCCGGCGAAGAGGACCTGGAGCCGGTCGTCATCAATCAGCAGGGCGGTGTGACTGCTGAGGGACGACAGGGCGGACCCGAGGAGGTCCGCGAGAATCTGACGCCCGGCGCCCTCGGCAAAGTCCGTGTCCTGCAATCCCCCGATGAAGGCCGCCAGCACCCGCTTCGCCCCGGAGTCGCGCCCCATGGCCTCCGGATGCGTGGCAAAGTAATCAATGCCGATCTCCACCACCGTCCCAAACACCCGCCGCACCGGATTCCGCGCCCCGAACTTGCTGTCGAACTGCCCGAGTCCGGCCACCTGCCCCACCAGCTCCAGTTGGCGCTGCCCCACGTCGGAAACCGGCACCACGCCGGCCATCTCCACCGCGCGCATGGCGCGGTAGATCTGGACCAGTTGCGCGGTGTCGTCCTCCAGGCCATGGCAGGGCTGTCCGGCCCTGAACAGTTCCCGGTGATCGCGGAAGAACGCCATCGCCTCGCCCTGGGTGACGCTGCCCACCAGGTCGCCCAGGGGCATCAACAGCGGGCGCTGCGCGGTCTCATCCACCAGCACGTCATTGATCTTGCGGCCCAGCTTCACGCCGGCCTCCACCGCAAACAGGACCAGATTCGGATCGAGCATAAGCGAAGCGAGTGACCGGGCGGGCTGGGTGCAACGAATGCCCGGGGAGAACCGTCGAAACGCTCCGTCAGGGGAAACGGGGAAACCAGCCAAAAGCTTTCAGACCATTTGGCAGACTTCCGGCACAGGCCTTGGAGTGCGGGCGGCGGCTTGCCCTGCCGAAGGGGGGCGAAGGCAGGAGCACAGCGGAGACGCCGCTTTGCCGCGGCGCGCCTACCACGAACCGGGCCGTTCGCCCTGTTTCCCGCGCGCTGTCCGCGTCCAACGCCAATGCGGTGGCAAGCCACCGCAGTCCCAAGAGGCAAGCCGCTGTGGGGCGAATCCATCCATGAACCTCCCTGAGTTCGCTTGCGTTTGTGAACCCGATGCCCATTCAATGATCCCATGCCCGCCAGCCTCAGCTCAATCTCCTGGACTCGATCCGCAGGAGTTTGGCTGCTGCTGGCATGTCTTTTTGCAGTGACCTCAATGGTCGCCGAACGCACGGGCGGCCTGGTGGCGTGGGGAACGGATCAAAGCTACCACCCGGCGTGGGTGCCTCCCGAAGCGAGGCGAGACGTCGTGGCGGTGGCCGCTTCTGGCCTTCTGGTCATGGCCCTCAAGGACGACGGGAGCGTGGTGGCCTGGGGATCGTCCCGGAGGGACCTGAGTCCGGCATTCAGCGGACTTCCACCGCTGGCGTCCGTAGCTGCCGGGGGCAGCGCGCTGCTGCTCAGCCGTGACGGGCGGGTGTTCCAACGCTGGACGGATGGAACCGATGTGGCACTCCCATTTTCGCCGGACGGATTTCTAGCCATTGCGGCAGGATGGCGGCACCAACTGGCGCTGCGGACGTCTGGCGAGGTGGTTGCCTGGGGAGACAACCAGAATGGCGAAGCGAC
>JAFLEG010000185.1 GCA_017302195.1 Verrucomicrobiota bacterium | reverse complement strand
CTCCTACGACCGTCTGCTGCGGGTCCAACTGGCGGTCTATATCGCGGCGACGTGTCCGGAAGGGGCGGTGCAGCGGTGACGGCGGCGGGAGGACGATGGCAGTCTTTGACGAACAACATCCCATGAACACCCTTACCCGCCGCGGATTTCTGCGGCAGATCAACTGCGCGGCCGTGGGCTCTGGCGCGCTGCTCAACACGCTGATCAACCTGCGGATGGCCAACAGTCTGGCGGCGCAGGGCGCCAGCGGCCACAAGGCGCTGGTGGCGCTCTTCCTCAACGGGGGTGTGGACTCGTTCAACGTGCTGGTGCCCTACGACACGACGCGCTACAACACCTACTCGGTGTCGCGGGGCGCGGCGGGGACCGAAGGGGGGCTGGCGCTGTCGCGGAGCAGCCTGCGGGTGATGACCGAGACGCTGCCGACCTACGGGCTGCACCCGTCGTGCGCGCGGCTGCACGAGATGGCGACGGGGACGGGGACGTACGGGTTTTCGGGCAAGCGGCGGGTGGCGTTTTTGGCGAATGTGGGGACGCTGGTGCAGCCGACGACGAAGGCGCAGTTTCTGGCGTGGGAGAACGGGAGCAACCTGACGCATCCGGTGCCGCGGTCGCTCTTTTCGCATGTGGACCAGGTGGAGCAGTGGCAGACGGCGGTGCCGCAGGGGCTGGCGCAGTTGCGGGGGTGGCTGGGGCGTGCGGCGGACGTGCTGAACCCGGTGCACAACCAGAGCCAGGTCTCGATGGGGATCTCGCTCAACGGGAACAACGTGCTGCAGGTGGGGAACCAGACGGAGCCGTTTGCGATCACGCCGGCGGGGTCGCTGGCGTTCACGGGGGATGCGGGTGGGTCGGCGGTGAACCCGCTGCAGCTCAAGAACAGCGCGCTGCGCAGCACGCTGGACCAGCACTATGCGAACCTGCTGACGGAGAGCTTCTCGCGGATCACGCGCAACAGCGATGATGCGCAGGTGTACTTCCAGGGGCAGTTTGAGTCGTCCGGGGCGGCGCTGCCCTCGAACGTGAACTCGCTGTTTTCGGCCAGCAACCCGCTGGCGCAGACGCTGCGGACGGTGGCGCGGGCGATCAAGGTGGGGCCGCAGATGGGGCTGAACCGGCAGACGTTTTTCGTGAACTACGGGGGCTGGGACCACCACGGGGAGCTGCTGGACACGCAGGCGGGGATGCTGACGACCCTGGACCAGGCGCTGGGATCGTTCCAGCAGGCGCTGGAGCTGCTGGGGCTGGCGAACAACGTGGTGACGTTCACGGTGTCGGACTTCGGGCGGACGCTGCGCTCCAACGGACGGGGCAGCGACCATGCGTGGGGGGGCAACCCGATCGTGATGGGCGGGCCGGTGGACGGCGGGAAGCTGTTCGGGACCTATCCGAATCTGGCGCTGAACAGTGCCGATGACGTGGGCCGGGGCGGACGCTTCCTGCCCTCGACCTCGGCCGACCTGTACTTCGCCGAACTGCTGCGCTGGTTCGGCGTGCCCAACAACCAGCTCACCTACGCCCTCCCCAACCTCGCCAACTTCTTCAACCCCTCCTCCGCCTCCGCACCCCTCGGCTTCATCAAGCCCGCCTGAGAAGGCCGCGATTCTCCATCCCAACGCCATGTCCACCCGATCCCAGGCGCCCTGCATGGATCCCGTCGTTCGATTTCCTTCATGACATCTCCCCACCCTGTCGAAGGCTCCCCCCTCCATCTTCGATCCTGGTTTGGATCCTGCCTCCGGATGCTTGCCGGAGTGCTGGGCGCTGCCGCTCTGGCTCAAAGTCCGCCTCCGGCAGACCTGGTGATGGACATGAGCGCCACCGTGTCCCGCGTGGTGCCGCGGATCCGGCTATCCTGGTCGCAGAAGCTGCAGTCCCGCACCACGGCGCAGAGGATCCACCGCAGGCTGAAGGGGACATCCGGCTGGACCAAGCTGGCGGATCTCAGCATCGCGGCCACCGGCTTTTCCGACAGCACGGCTCTGGATGGCGTGGAGTATGAGTACTGGCTGGAACGACCGCTGAATGCCAGTCCGGGCATGGCCGTGGGGTACCTCGACGCCGGGGCCTATCTGCCGGCGCCGGACTCGCGCGGGAAGCTGCTGCTCGTCGTGGATGCCAGCCTGGCGGGAGCGATTGCGGCCGACCTGCAGCAGTTGGAACGGGACCTGAGCCATGACGGGTGGACCGTCCAGCGGATCAGCGTCTCCCGGACGGCCACGGTCAAATCCGTGCGCTCGGCCATCCAGTCGGCCTATCAGGCGGACCGGGCCAATGTCCGCATGGTGTACCTCCTGGGCCATGTACCCGTGCCCTATTCCGGGAACAACTCCCCCGACGGACACCCCGAGCACCGCGGCGCGTGGCCCGCAGACGGGTATTACGGCGACATGGATGGGGTCTGGACGGATTCCTGGCTCTACAACATCCAGGCCTCGTCGGGCCGCAACGACAACGTCCCCGGCGACGGGAAGTTTGATCAGTCCAACTTTCCGAGCCTGCTCGAGCTGGCCGTCGGGCGTGTGGACCTGTCTGCGCTCACCAAGGCACCCTCCAGCGCCGTCACCGAGGCCGAGCTGCTGCGACGCTATCTGAGAAAGGCGCATGACTACCGCACCAAATCCGGCGCCTATGCGGCCATTCCCCGCCGGGTGATCATTCATGATGCCCTGACCTCCTTCTCCACCGGCCTCAGTGGATGGCACTGGGGTGCTTCGGCGCTGGGGCGTCCCGGCGTGGTGCCGTTTGATGTCGCTCCGGGCGGGGCATGGTTCACGACCAACTATGCAGGTGGCCGTTCCTACCTGGTCGGGTACGCCGGCGGCTACGGGAGCCAGGAATCCGTGTCGGGGGTGGGCACCACGGCGGACTTCGGATGGCGCACCCACCGGGTGGTTTTTCTGGGGATGTTCGGCAGCTACTTCGGGGATTGGGATTCGCCCAACAACATCATGCGCTCGGTGCTGGCGGGCAACGCCGCGGGGACATCCCTCGGCCTGGCGACGATGTGGGCGGGGGCACCCACCTATTTCATGCATTCCACCGGCATGGGAAATCCCATCGGCCTGGCGGTACGCGACTCGCAGAACGCCCTGCTTCCCGGAGGCACCGGCTACCGGCCCGGAGGTCCCCGCTGGGGTTCCTATGACCCCCTGGGCGGCGTCTTCACCGGCCTGATGGGGGATCCTGCGCTGCGTCTGCACGTCGTGGCCCCGCCCCGGAAAGTGACCGTCACCAGTGCCCAGGGACGGGTGAGCCTGGCCTGGGCTCCGTCGCCCGAGACCGACCTGGTCGGCTATCATGTCTATCGTTCTGCGTCACCGACCGGACCGTTCACCCGCATCACCCGGGCGGCGCTTGCCGCTCCGGCCTACGCGGAAAATGCGACGGTCGGGGCCACCTACACCTACCTGGTGAAGACCCTGCGGCTGGAACGATCGCCGGGCGGCACCTATTTCAACCACAGCATCGGCACCCCGGTCACCCACACCGTGAACGGCGGTGCGGCCACCAGCGGCGCCGTGGCCGTGGAACTCGAGCCCTACCGTACGGCGTGGATCATCGGCCGGGACGACAGTCCGCTGGTCACGCCGTATGCGCCGTCCGGGGAGTTCTCCAATGAGAACGGGCTGGCAGACCTCCCGCCGGGGCAGGTCACCCGGGTGGCCGGGGATCCGCTCTTCAATGCGCTCAACAATCCCAGGCGGGACGACGACTACTACTGCGTCGGCACGTACCCGGTGGGCTTCAACGGCCTGAAGGCATCCCTCGTCGTGCCCAACCAGGAGCCGGCCGCGGCCTGGGAACGGGGACTGGCGCATCAGGACCGGACCAATCGCGCCCATTTCCTCCTGACCAGCAGCCAGGCCAATCTCGCTTCGAAGTTGCGCCTGAACTTTGAGTTTGCCCAGGGCGGGTTCTGGCTGGGGAGTCCCTACAACCGCTACGGCGCCGGATTCGGGGTTCACGATGTGGTGGTGCGCTTCCGGAACGGCGCCGGGGTTTCGACGGTGATCTATTCCAACCGCCTGGACCGGCCGACGCGTGTCTCCGTCGAGGTGGCGACCCGGACGGTTGCGGCGAGCGTGGGCGCCAACACCCTGGAGTTCGTCCGCACCGGTCCCGTCGAGACCGGCAACGCCTACTGGGTGGTGTTCGACTATGTGAGTCTGGAGTCGGCGGTGCCCAAGACGGTCGCGCCCCAGTCCGCCGCGGAGTCCGGTGGCACCGGGGATCCGGCGTGGAGCGTTCTTGCCGCCGGGCCGGCAGGGAGCGCGTCCTCGCCGGAGCCCTCCGCGACACCGGGAGTCCTTCGCGATGCCTCGGGCGACCATCTGACGCTGTCCTATGTGAGGCCGGATCCGGCGCCGGAGGGACTCGACTACCGGGTGGAGGTCAGCAGTGATCTCCGGAACTGGAGCGAGGACGGACTGCGCACCCTCCTGGGCCCGCCGACGTCCGGGGAGCGCCGGGTGACGGTGCAGGACATGCTTCCCGTCTCCGATCACCTCCGCCGATTCCTGAGGCTTCGCCTCATCCGGTTCGGCCAGGTTGCGGATGCCACGAACGGGCCCGTTGAGATGGGGGGCTGGTGACCGGAGATCAGAACGGCATGAACTGAAGATCCAGGGTGCGTTCCGCCAGCCATCCCATGGCGATCGCGAGTGTCACCAGCACACCGCCCGGCAGGATCCAGTTTCGATAGCAGGGGGAGCGGCGCAGCATCAACGCCATCGGCAGCACGGCGGCCACCACCGCCAGTTGGCCCAGTTCCACCCCCAGATTGAACTCCAGCAGGGGCCTCAGCAGCCGGTGTGCGGGCAACTCCAGTTCGGAAAGGATGGAGGCGAATCCGAAGCCATGGATGAGGCCGAATCCGAAGGCAATGAGCCAGGCGCGGTTCCGCCGCCACCCGGGGACCGTGACCAGGGTCTCCGCGGACGGCGGCCGTCCGGGAAACAGCATCAGCACCGCCGCCACCGCGATGCTGGCGGCAATGACGGATTCCACCCACCGGGAGGGCAGCCGAACCCAGCCCAGCGTGGCCAGCAGCAGGGTGATTGAATGGGCCACGGTGAATGCCGTCACCACCCGCAGCACCTCCAGAAACACCGTCCGCGCGCGCGCCGCAGGCACCCAGCCGGCCGGGGATCGCTGGAGCACCGCTGGGAGGATCAGGGCCATGAGGAAGAGCAGGTGGTCGTAGCCGGTCCAGATGTGGTGCAGGCCCTGGTGGATCATGCGGCCTCCATCGGCCGGACCGCGCGCCTCGTCGGTGGGGATGCTGAGATACGGTCCCTCGCGATTCAGGATCACCGTTTGGGCCGGGGAGCCGAGGTGCGTCAGACAGCGGTGCAGGGCGTCGAAGTCGGAGAGGACCCGGTACTCCAGGCGGAGATCCCCGGCTTCAACGGTCGGGGGGAACGACAGCGACTGCACCCCGACCGGTTCGTCGAGACGGCGCCCGATTTCCAGCGATCCCAGCACTGCGGGCCGGGGGCCCGACGGCGTCTGGATCTGGATCCGGGAGGCCAGGTAGGCGGTCCAATCCGCCTCCCTGGCCCTCAGTTCACCCCAGGTCAGCGTGCCGTCGTCATTGGCATCCAGGCCCAGCAGGGCGTCCATGTCGCGAATGGGGATCTCAAACCGGCCCCGGAGCCCGGAGCCGGATCGTTCCAGCGTCATCAGCGCCGTGCTGGCTTCGTGTCCGGACAGGGCAAGACTGCCGATCCACAGGAGCATGGGGAGCAGGGCCGTACGGGGGGCGATGCTCCATGGGACCCGGAGTGCGGTCATGGGGCGGCAGGGTTGGCTGTGGAGCGCAGGGAGGCGTTCAGGACCGCCGGGAGGCCTGCGATGGGATGCCGTTGCACCCAGGCGGCAGCCTCCGCGATGGCATCCCGATCGCCCGCGGCCACCGCGGCTTCGGCGAGGATGCGAAAGTCCGCCACCTCGCGCTGGATCTTCCAGTTGTCCCGCGCGAGTGCCAGGGCGGCCTGCGGATCCCGCCGCAAGCGCAGTTCGAAACGCGCCGCCTCGCGTTGGTGCAGTCGCTCGCCGGCAGCGCGCGAGGCATCGAAGCGTTGCGCCAGGCGGCGCGTCAGATCCGGGTCGCGGGTCGCCTCGGCGATCCGCAGGGCGAGGGCATCCACGGACTCCCAGCCGTCCAGCAGCCCGGGAACCTCCGCCGCACGCCCCTGGTCCAGCAGGAAGTCGGCATAGGCGCCGAGCAGGTAGGGATCGGCGGCACCGAGCGTGAGCGCCTGCTGATACGCCTGCTCCGCGGCGGCGATCTCGCCACTGCGGTCCAGGATCTCCGCGAGCACCGAGGCGGCCCACCGCCTGAGGGCCCGGCGCTCGTCGGTCACGGCACCGTCAGCGAAACGCTCCCGGGCGAGTGCCCGCTCCAGTGCGGTGCGGGCCGGGCCGGAGTGGCCGGTCCACGAGGCGATGAGGGCACCGAGGGTGGTCGCCGTCAGCGGATCCGCCAGCCGGGCCAGTTGCAGCGCGGACTGGCGCGCGGCGTCCCACTGGCCTCGGACGCACTGGATGTTGGCCAGGAGCAGCCAGGCGGGAACGTGGCGGGGATCCCGTGCCAGGGCGGCGGCCAGGTCCCGCTCCGCCGCGTCAAAGTCGTGAAGGCTTTGGCGGATGGTGGCGCGCAGCACCCGCAGTTCCGGGTCCGCCCCCTCCTCCTTCCAGGCGGCACCCAGGGTGGCCATGGCGGCGCCCAGGAACCGGGGGTCCGCCGTTTCCCGATGCCGCTGCAGACAACGGCGGGCCGTGGCGATGATGAAGGACCGGTCCGCGCCGGGATCGGCCGCCCGCTGACGCAGGTGCCGCAGTTCCCGATCCGCCGCCGTGGTGGCGCCCGGACGCAGGATGGCGACGATCTCGCTGTCCGCCTCCGGCCTCCGGGCCTCCGGACGGACCTCGGCCAGGGCCGTCCACGCGGGGATCAATCCGCTCAGAAGCAGGGCACGTGCGTGTCGCAGCGCGGCATTCATCCAAGGGGAAACGGGAAAGGGGGGAGGTGAAATGACGGCGGGTCCTGCGCACACACGGCATTGGCGCAGGACCCGCCGGGGTCCCTCACTCAAGGGACGCCTGCGCGGTCACTTGACCGTCGCGGTCAGGGTGCCGTCGCCCGCCTTGGGATCCGCCAACGCCGCCTTGGCGTCCGCGGCAACGCCCAGCAGTGCCGAGTCCCCCGCGGGCACGGACACGGTGAGCTGACGGGTGGCGGGATCGAAGCGTCCTGTCACCGCCTTGAACGCCGACTGCGCGGTCGGACTGACCTGCGGACGGATGGTGATGCTCAGATCGTTGGGCGATCCCGCCAGCGGGCTGGCGAGGTAGGGGAACTGATTGGAGAAGAATGAGGCATTGACCAGGGCGCCGTCCGTCAGCGGGGCGTCTCCCACCGGCGCCGAGGCCGGAGGCAGCAGCTTGCCCATGACGACCCGCAGGGCGATGTCCACCACGTCGTCCCCGGGGCGGCGTCCGTTGGGGAAGCCGGCGAGGTCCGCCTTGGCGGGATCCAGGACCCCCTGGGTGATCCCGGCGATGACGCCCAGGTTGTTCTGCTCTAATAGAGTGCGATCGGTTAATCCAGCGGTTCAAATACATCGCTGATAAGGATAAGCGTCGTTTCACGCTTCTTAAACAATTCAGCATCTCTCTTACACTT
>JAFLEG010000184.1 GCA_017302195.1 Verrucomicrobiota bacterium | reverse complement strand
CGGATTGATCGCCGATGGCCTGGTCCCGGGCGAGGTGGTGGGCATCGCGGTCGCCTCGCCGCCGGCCCTGGCCGTGGCGTTGCTCGGCGTGCTGAAGGCCGGCGGCATCGCCGTATTTCTGGATCTTAAGTCCCCGCCCGCCCGCCTCGCCGACATCGTGACCGAGGCCGGTGTCCACCGGCTTGTGGGCGACGAATCCACCCCGGCAGGGGTCGCTGCCCGGCCGCTGCACACCCTGGATCTCCGCCATGTCGCCGGCCATCCTGAAGGAAATCCGGGGCTGCCCATCCCCCCCGGCGCCCTCATGGCGCTCTACTACACCTCGGGCACCACGGGGCGTCCCAGGGGGATCTGCCGATCGCATCGCCAGGGGCTCTACGAGGCCTGGCTCTACGGCTCTTCCATGGAGGTCACTCCGGAGGACCGCCTGCTGATGCCGGTGTCGTTCACGTTCGGCGCCTCGACCCGGTATGTCCTGGGGGCCTGGCTGTCTGGCGCCACGCTGTGTCCGGTGCTCCCGGAGGACCTCGGCGCCACCGGAATCCTCCGCTTCGCCCGCGACATCCGGGCCACCCATTTCTACGCCACGCCCTCCCTGTTCCGTCACTGCTGCGCCGCGCTGGATGCCGCGCCGCCGCTGGAGTCCCTGCGTGCCGTCACCCTGACCGGCGAGGCGGCGCGGCGCGGCGATGTGGAGGGATTCCTCCGCGTGATGGGAGGGCGTCCCGGACGGCTGCTCAATTCCCTCGGCAGCACGGAATGCGGCGCCTACTGCCACCTGGTGGTGACCCCGGAGATGCGGCTGTCCGGGGACATCCTGCCCAATGGACACCCGGTGCCGGGCAAGGAGGTCCTGATCGTGGACGCGCAGCGGCGTCCGGTGCCCGACGGCGAGTCCGGAGAAATCGCGGTGCGCAGCCGGTATCTCACGCCCGGGTACTGGCGCCGTCCGGACCTCGATGCCGACCGGCTGGTCGTGGACGCCGCCGACCCGGAGCTGCGCACGTTCCATACGGGTGACCTGGGACGCCGGGAACCGGATGGCGGGATCCGCGTGCTTGGACGCCAGGACCAGCAGCTCAAGGTCCGCGGCTACCGGGTGGAGGCCGGCGAGATTGAGGCTGCGCTCGACGCGCACCCCGCCGTGAGGGGCGCCGTGGTGCTCGCCGCCGATCCTGCGGCAGCCTCCGCCGCCCTGGTGGCCCACCTGCTGCTCCATCCGGACGTGGCGGTTCCCGATGCCGCCGCCCTCAATCGCCACCTGCTGGCGCGGCTGCCGTCCTACATGGTGCCGTCCCAGTACCGCGTGCTGGAGGATTTTCCCCTCACCGAACGCAACAAGACCGACCGGCGGGCGGTGGCGCGGATGCCGTGGCGCGCGCTGACGGACCGTTCCAGCGCGGCTGCCGCAGGGACGCCGGCGACGGTGCGGGACTCGGCCCTGGAGAAGGAACTCCACGCCCTGTGGTCGTCGGTGCTGGCCGCACCGGACGCCGATCCCGATCCGCATCGGAACTTCTTCGCGTCGGGAGGCACCTCGCTCCAGGCTCAGGCGCTGCTCGCCGGGGTGCAGCGGCGCTTTGGCGCCGCACACCGGCTCACCGAGTTTCTGGCCGAGCCCACCGTGGCCGGTCTGGCCCGGCTCGTGGCGCAAGCCTCCGCAGGCCCGGCGGATGGTCCGACACCCGCCGCGGGGTCCGGAGATCCGCCGCCGACTCCCGCCACCGACGAACAGATTCACCTCTGGATCAGCCATGAAATTGCCGCGGATCCCGCGGCCTATCACGTGCCCTGCGCCACCCGGCTGAAGGGGCCGGTGGATTGGGGCCGTCTGGCGTCGGCCTGGGACATCCTGGTCCGGCGCCATGACATCCTGCGCACCAGGATGCGTCTCGAGGGCGGCGAGCTGCTGCTGGAGGTGGTGCCGGCGACCGGGGCGGCGATGACGATGGGGATTCAGGACCTGCGCGGGATCGCCCCGGAATCCCGGGAGGCGGCAGTGCAGGCGCGGCTTCGCGAGGCGGCTTGTGAACCCCTGGATCCCCTCCAGGCGCCGCTGTGGCGCTGCCGCCTGTTCCTGCTGTCGGACGGCGAGGGGGTGCTGTCCTTCACGGCGCATCACCTGATCGTGGACGAGCGGTCCCTGCACGTGCTCTTTGCCGACCTCGCCCTGGCCTATCGGGCAGCCGCCGGCGAACCGGTGGTGCTTCCCCCGCTTCCCATCCGGTTCACTGATTTCGCAGCCTGGAAGCACCGGCAGCGCCGCGAGCGGCTGGCCGAGCCGGCGGCCGCAGCCGCCGATGCTGCCTTTTGGAGGACGCAGTTGGAGGGTGCGGGCGGCTCATTGGCGCGGCTCGCAGACCGCCTTCCGCGCGGCGCCTCCACCGGCCGGGGCGACCGTGTGACCGCACGGGTGGAGCCCCAGGTCCGGGAACGCCTGGAGGGGCTCGCCCGCCAGGAGGGGGCCACGCCATTCCTGGTGGCCTTCGCGGCATGGCAATCCTGGCTGTGTCATCGCGGCGGCCTCGCCGAGATCGTGGTGGGAACCCCGGTGGCGGAACGGGAACGCACGGAGATGGAGCCGCTGGTCGGACTGTTCCTTCAGACGCTGCCCATCCGGACCCGGGTGCCGTCCGGATCCCCCTTCCGACCGCTGGTGCGCGAGGTCCAGGCCGCGGTGTCCGCAGGCATCGCCCATGCCGCGTCCCCGCTCGCGGCCCACCTGGGCGACGCCGTGCGACAGGAGGGAAGACAACGGGTGTTTCCCAGCCTCTTCGCGATGGTGGACCGCGCGTGGACCACGCTGCAGTTGCCGGAAGCCACCGGGGAATCGGTTCCGGTCCACACCGGCACCGCCAAGCACGAACTCACCCTGCTGATGGGACCGGAACCGGGCGGCGGATGGTGGGCCGAACTGGAGTTTGACACCGACCGGTTCACGCCGGAACGCGGACGGCAGTTGCTGTCGGAGTTTGTGGCGTTCCTCGACCAGGCGGGACGGCATCCGGACGCGGCCCCACCCTCTCCATGGCAGTCCCCCGCCCACCATCCCGCAGTCCGTGCCGTGGCTTCCGTCCCGGGACGGTTTCGGGATCAGGCCGCCCGCCATCCCGATGCCGAGGCCCTGGTGGGCGGGAACCGGCGCTGGTCCTATCGGGAACTGGACGCCGCGACCGACCGGCTTGCCCGGCGTCTCCGTCTCGCCGGCGTGGCGGCGGGAGACCGCGTCGGACTGCACCGGGAGCGTTCGGCGCGCTGGGTGGTCTCGGCGCTGGCGATTCTCAAGGCGGGCGCGGCCTATGTCCCGCTGCTGCCGGATTGGCCCGGACCCCGGCTGCGGGCCCTGGCGGAGGGCGCCGGGATCCGGATGCTCCTGGGTCCGGAGGCCCCGACAGGCACCCCCGGGTGGCTGCCCGCCGGAGTGTCCTGCCTCGGCGATGATCCCGGAGACCCGGTTTCTCCGGACCTCGTCCCGGACGTCGGGTGTCCCGATCCCGACCCGGAGTCGCCGGCCTACGTCCTGTTCACCTCGGGTTCGACCGGTCAGCCCAAGGGCGTGCGGGTGCCGCACCGCGCCATCCATCGTCTGGTGGTCGGTCAGGACTATGTGCCGTTCCAGGCTGGGATGCGGAGCCTGCATCATTCGTCCCCGGCTTTTGACGCCTCGACCTTCGAGGTCTGGGCGCCCCTGCTGCACGGAGGCGCCTGCGTGGTCGTGGAGGAACCGCGTGTGGATGTGGACCTGCTGGAGCTGGTCCTTCGCCGCGAACGGATCTCCGTGCTGTGGCTGACCGCCGGCTTCTTCAATTCGGTGGTGGATCTGCGCCCCGAGATCCTCCGGGGGGTGGCGGATGTCCTGGTCGGCGGCGAGGCGCTTTCGATTCCCCACGTGCGCCGCGCCCTGGCGTCCGCACCCGACACCCGGTTCACCAATGGCTACGGACCCACGGAGACCACCACCTTTGCGGTCACCGGACGGATCCTCTCCGTTCCCGACAGCGCCACCTCCATTCCCATCGGCGTGGAGCTGGCGGGAACCCACGGGGCGGTGCTCGATGAGTCAGGAATGCCGGTGGCACCCGGCGAGCCGGGGGAGCTGTATCTGGGCGGGGATGGCGTCGCCCTGGGCTACCTGAACGATGCCGACCTGACGGCGGCGCGATTCCTTCCCGATCCCTCGGATCCCGACGGATCCGGGCGACGTTACCGCACCGGCGACCGGGTGCGGCGGCTGCCCGATGGGCGCCTGGAGTTCCTCGGCCGCCTCGATCACCAGGTGAAGATCCGCGGGCACCGCGTGGAGCCGGCGGAGATTGAGGCGGCCCTGATGGGACATCCCGCCATCCGCCGGGCCGTGGTGATTCCACGCTCCGTCAACGGCCTGGGCGAACTGGTGGCCTGCATCCAGCGGCATCCGGGTGCCTCCACCGATGCGGCGGCACTGCGGGCATTCCTGGCTGGAAACCTGCCGCCGTACCTGTGTCCGGACCGGTATCTGGAAGTGGATACGATCCCGCTCACCGCCACCGGCAAGGTGGACCGGGCCGCGCTGGCCGCCGCGGGAGGCACGGCTCTGGAGGATATCACCGTCCGGGCGGCCGGGCCGGGAACCCCGCTGGAAACCCTCCTCTGCCGGGAATGGGCTGCGGTGCTGGGACGGCCCTCCGTCGGCATTCATGATTCGTTCTTCGATCTGGGCGGACACTCCCTGCTGGCGCTCCGCCTGGTGTCACGGCTCCAGGGCGCGCTGCAGCGCCCGGTGCGGCTTGCGGACCTGTTCACCCGTCCGACGGTCGCCCAGTTCGCCGCACTGCTGGAGCCCCCGGCCGCGGCGGCCGAGGCTGCCCCTCGGCGCTTCCGCGGCGCCCCGGTCGGTGTCCCGTGGTTCCATGTGCCCGGCCTCTTTGGATTGGAGTGTCTCACCCCGGCCCTGGCCGCCGTGATCGGACGCCATCGCCCCTACTTCGACGGTCTGCAGTTTCCGGGGCTCGACCACTCCGGCGAGCCGCGGTCCGAGGTGGCCTCCATTGCCTCCGCGCTGGCCGATCAGGTGATGCTGCTTCATCCGGAGGGGCCGCTGTGGCTCAGTGGCTATTCGTTTGGCGGCATCGTGGCCCACGAGATGGCGCGCCAGTTGACCGCGCGGGGGCATCCGGTGGAATGCGTCGTCCTGTTCGATACCTGTGTGTCCGGAGCCATCCGGCGGCGTCCGTGGCCCGAGGCCATCCGCGCCCTGCATCGCTCGACGCGCCGACAGCTTCCCGGACGCCGCCTCGCCTTCCTCGGCGGCATCGTCCAGAAAAAGGTTCGCGATGCCATGCGTGTTCTTGCCAGCCGTTTCCGCCGGCGTGCACCGAATCCCGAGGAGCGGGTGGAGGCTGCCAGCCGCGCCGCCTACAGGGCCCATCGTCCGGAGGCCTACACCGGACGCGTCTTCCTCCTGCGGGGCGACCAGCCGATGTCCCGCGAGACCGGACTGTGGACCAAGGAACCCAACAACGGCTGGGACTTTTCCCGTCACGGCCGGTTCGAAGTCGTCCGCCTGGATTGCTCCCACGAATCCATCTTCCTCGAACCCGTCGCCCCGCAGGTGCTCGAAGCCGTGGAGGCCCTGCTCACCTCGCAGACGCCCCGGCCGTAGCCATTCTTGAACTTCAAAGGGATGGCACCGCAGAGCCGCAGAGATACAGAGGAAGGTGCCACAGTCGGAGAGGCAGCAGCCATTGCCGAACGGTGATTCCGGGCCCCCACAATCTCCACCGTCTTTCCTCCTCAGTGTCCTTGGCGCGTCTGCAGCAAAACCCGCCGATCCTTGCCACAGGGCTGCTGATGACCTTGGATCGACGCTCCGGTGAGGATCTCCTCGCGTCCCATGGCGCCAAAACCAACCCCGCACCCACAGGACTGGACCCCGGAAGGGGTTGGACTCGCCCGGGATCAGTACGCGGCCGCGCTGCGTTACCTTTTTGACCGCCCGGTGCCCGGGCCGCAGGGCAACGAGTGGTACTGGGACGACGATCCTCCGGGGTTCACCGCCTCGCCGCTCGAGTGGACCCGGATCCAGACCGTGCTCTTTGCGAACTCGGGCGCCGATCTCGACCCGTTCAGCGATGAGCAGGTCGGGATGGGACTGAATTACCTGCTCAGCAATGCAATCAGTGACGTGCCGTTCGCCGCCATTGATGCGTCCGTCCCCCTCGCGGAGGCCATGCGCATGATGCAGGCGATGCCGATTCTCTGGCGGGACTGTTTCGGTCGGCGGCTGGCGCACCTGCAGACGCCGATCGGTTCCGAGGCGGGCCGTCTGGCCTATGTCTGCTACATGTGGTTCGACGTCTGGCCCACGTTCACGAACGTGCGCGAGGTGCCGTGCTGGCGGGATGCGCTCTGGCAGGTGCTCTGCGACATGCTGCAGGTCCCCTGCCGCGAGGTGCAGGTGGCGGCACTCCATGGCATCGGCCACGAGGGGCGGTCCCTGCGCCCCCAGGGACAGATCAACGCACTGATCGGCCGCTTCCTCCGCTCCGGCAACCCGCACGACGTGGAACTGCGGCAATACGCCGAAGCGGCCCGTCGGGGGGACGTCCAATGATCGCTCCTGGCAACTGGAACAGACCTCCCGGGCCAACCAGACGATGCGGGGCGCGACGCCATGGGCGATCTTCCGTCGTCGGTCACCTCCCCTCCAGGGGACCGAACCCTGCCGCGACATCGGGTGGCTTGAACGGGCCCGTGTCCGTTCTTCGGGAAGCGGTCTTCGTTCAGACCCCCGTGCGTGCGCTCCTGGGGCGTCGCACGACACGGATTTTTCCGCTGCCGCCGCCGCCCGCGTAGAAGCGGTCCGCACCGTCGGACTCGAGCCCGCTGACACCGGCGCCCGGGGGCATCTCCAGCCGTTCGAGCACCGCACCGCTCCCGGGATGGATGCGGCGGATGTCGCTCTCCTCGTCCTCCCAGGTGCCGTGCCACAGTTCGCCATCCACCCAGGTGACACCGGTGACAAAACGGTCGCACTCGATGGTGCGCAGGATGGCGCCGGTCTTGGGATCAATGCGGTGAATCCGGCGGTCGCGGTATTGACCCACCCACAGGCTGCCCTCCGCCCAGGCCAGGCCGGAATCGTTTCCCTTTCCCGGCGCCGGGATGGACCCCAGTTCGCGGCCGGTGACCGGATCCAGCCTGGCGATCCGGTCCCCGGTGATCTGATAGAGATGGGTTCCGTCGAAGGCGGTGCCGGCATCGCTCGCGCAGGGGATGTGCCGCGTCACCTCGCCGCTGTCGGGATCCAGGGCGATCAGACCGCGGTCCGTCGCCGCCCAGACGCGATGCCCGTCGTGGGTCACTCCGTGGATGCGTTCGGAGCCCGCGAAGGGGCCGAATTCACGTTCAATCTCGGCCGGGCGGACGGGGATCTCCGTGCGGGGCGAGGTGCTGGCAGTCGTGGGATTCATGGTCGTCTTTTTGATTTCAGGAGCGCCGGAATGGGCGCGACCCGGACACGCTATTCCCGGGGCAGCGTGGCCGGGAGTAACAAGAGTGTCGTGAATCCGGTCAGCGGCGGCGCGACCCAGCGGCGCGTCCGGGCCTGTCCGATCGGACGCACCTGGCCGGCGGCCTCCAGCACGGCCAATGCGCGCTGCACCGTGCGCTGGCTTGTCCCGAGCGCCAGCGCCAGTGCCGAGGTGGACCAGGCAGCGCCGT
>JAFLEG010000183.1 GCA_017302195.1 Verrucomicrobiota bacterium | reverse complement strand
GGGGTCTGGGGTCTGGGGTGTGGGATCTGGGGTCTGGGGAAGAGGAAGCTGCGCCAGGGGGGCGGTCGAGGAGGGCGAGGAAGTTGGGGATGTGCTCCTGCTTCCAGAAGGCGAAGGGCGGGTAGTTGGCGACGAAGTAATTGCCGGCGGTGGTCTCCTTCTGGAGCGGAGGACCGGCGGTCTTCGGCGGTGGGGCGATGGTGATGGAGCTCATTTTGGACCGAAGCAGTAGAGGGCGCCGTCGTCGCTTCCCACCACGATGGCGCCATCCACCACCGCCGGGGAACTCTGGACAGGCTGGCCGATCTCGTAGTTCCAGAGTTCGCGGCCGTCGGTGAGCGAGACGATGTAGAGGCGGCCGTCGTCGGATCCGAAGACCACCCGGTCCCCGGCGACCACGGGGGAGCTGTCCACCTTTCCCCGCGTCGGGAAGACCCAGACCGCCTCCCCGGTGTCCCGCTTGAGGCAGTGCAGGCGCTTGTCGCGTCCGCCCACCACCACGCGGTTGGTGGTCACGGCCGGCGAGGAGAAGTACGGGAAGGCGCGGTCCTTGTAGGACCAGACGATCTTGCCGGCCTTGAGGTCCACGCAGATGAAGGCGTTCTCGTAGTGGCCGACGTAGAGGCGTCCGTCCACCAGGGATCCGGATGCTGCGATGTAGGCCCCGGCCTCGATCTCCTTCTGCTTCTTGCCGGTGAGCACGTCCACCACATGCACCAGGGCGTCGCAGCCGCCAAAGGCCGTGACCCCGTCCCCGATGGCCGGGGTGCCATTGATGTAGTTGCCCGTCTCGAAGACCCAGTTGGTCTTCCCGGTGTCGGGGGCAAAGCTGTACAGCTTGAAATCGTAGCCGCCCACCAGGATGTCCTTGGGACGGCCCGGTCCCGCGCTGACCCAGTTGGGACTGGAGAGGATCTTGTCCTCGAGTCCGTAGCTCCACAGGGGTTTGCCGGTGTCGGCGGCCAGGGCGTACACGTTGGTGTTGGCGGTGCCGAAGTACACGGTGCCCTCCAGCACCAGCGGCGAGGACTCGATCGGGCCGTCGGCGCGAAACGACCACAGCTTTTTGCCGTCCTGCAACTGGAGGCAGTAGAGGTTGGAGTCACCGGACCCGACAAAGACCCGGTCGCCGAGGATGGCTGCGGACGACTTCACCTCACCGCCCGTCTTGAAGGTCCAGCGCAGCACCGGCGCGTCGGGAAGCCGCGCGGTGGCGACCCCGGTGAGCTGGGGATTTCCGCGGAACATCGGCCAGTCGGTGGCGGCAGCCAGGGACCACCCGATCAGACCCAGCAAGGCGAGTCCCATCCTCAGCAATCGTGGCGCACAGCGCTTTCCCATGACCGGAACCATTTCTTCCGGAGCGGGAGCTGGCAAACGAATTGATACGGGTGCGTAGTATTTGAATGCCTCCTCCAAGATCTGGGGTTGGCCGACCGGAGCGAACTTCTCCGATTCAACCGCGAGCGGCGGAGCAGCGTTCGCCACGGCTCCCGGGCCAGCGACCGGTCCTCCGGAGTTGGGAGGCACCTCCGGAGGGGTGACGGAATGACATTCACACTGCACCGTCTCCAGCACTCACTGGCCCCTCCGGCGGCCCGCCATGGTCGGCGGGCCGCGACCATTCGCAAACTTGCCTGAGGGGAATGGGGCAAAGTGGTTAGAACAGCCTTCGAACTGGGCCGACTTCCCCGGCACCATTGCGATCCGGAGACGAGATTGGGTCAACCCGTGCGCGTTCCTGTGGTGGGAAGCGCTGCGCGATGCGGTGTCCCGCGTTCCCGGTGGGTTTGCCCAGGAGCGCAGCGGATTGGATGGGATTGTGGACGGAACACGACCCCACCGCCGTGTCGAGCCACCGCCGCCCAAGGCGCTCAGCGCAGGGATTCGAGGATCTGCTGCGCGGCGGCGGCTGGGTCCGGGGCGGCGTAGATGGGACGGCCGATCACCAGCCAGCTCGCCCCGGTGGCCATGGCGTCGCGGGCGTTGAGGGTGCGCTTCTGGTCATCGGTCGGATCCGAACCCGACCGGATCCCTGGGGTGACGAGCTGCATGGCGTCGGGCAGGAGCGGACGCAGCATGGGCAGTTCCAGCGGCGAGCAGACCAGTCCGCGCAGACCGGACGCTGCGGCCATCAGTGCCAGGCGGCGGACCTGGCCGGCGGGATCGGCCTCAACACCCAGCTCCGCCAGCGCGGCGCCATCCATGCTGGTCAGCACGGTGACTCCCAGGACCAGCGGTGCGGTCCGTCCCAGCTCCTGCGCGGCGCGCTGCGCGGACTCCTCGGCGGCCCGCATCATGGCCGAGCCGCCGCTGCAGTGGATGGTGAGCATCTGCACATCCAGCCGGGTGGCCGCGGCGACCGCCTTGGCGACGGTGTTTGGGATGTCGTGGAACTTGAGGTCGAGGAATACGGCGGCGCCGGTGGCGCGCAGTTCGCGGATGATGTCCGGTCCGGTGCTGACGAACAGCTCCTTGCCGACCTTGAAGGCGCCCACATGGGGCGCCACGGACCGGGCCAGTTGCAGTGCCCTGGAGGCGTCGGGAACGTCGAGGGCGACGATGATGGGATTGCGCACGCCCGGGAGACTGCCGGGGTGCGGGCCGGGGCTCCAAGCCCCGAGTCTCAGCGCCGCCACCAACGGCGGGTCTCGGCACCCGCCGCCCCGGGGGGCTCGTTGCCGGTCAGGGTGCGGATCAGGAGCTGGCTGCGGGACGCCTCCAGGGCCATGCGGAACTCGTCGTAGCTCTGGTAGCGGTCGGCGGGATTCTTCGCCATGGCCCGCACCAGGGTGTCGCTGGTGGGGGTGGTGATCTCGGGCACCGCCTGGTTGGGCGGCGTGAGGTCGGTGTGCACCTGCGCGGCCACCACCTCCTCGACCGTGGCGGCCTCGAAGGGGACATGGCCGACCAGGGCGTGGTACAGGGTCCCGGCGAGCGAGTATTCGTCGCTCAGGAACGACTCACCGGTCTGCTGCACGCGCTCCGGGGCGATGTAGTACGGCGTCCCGAAGACCGGGGCATGATAGTCCTTGTCGGCGTCGGTCTTCCGGGCCAGGCCGAAATCCACCAGCTTGGGCTCGCCCTCGGAGTTGAAGAGAATGTTGCCGGGCTTGATGTCGAGGTGCAGCAGGCCCCGGCGGAGGGCGGCGCCGAGGGCGCTGGCCAGCTTGATGCCGCAGTCCAGCACCTCCAGTTCGGACACCCGCTTCTGCGATTCGATGCGGTCATCCAGGCTGCCCGCATCCGCGATCTCCATCACCAGGTACTTGTAGGACCCCTCCTGATCGAAGGTGTACACGTTGATGATGTTGGTGTGGTTGAGCTGGGCGCAGGCCCGGGCCTCGGCGGCGAAGGCGTTGACGGCGTCCTCGTCGTTCACCAGTTCCTGCTTCATCAGCTTCACCGCCACCTCGCGGCCCAGGGTGTTGTCCCAGGCGCGATAGACGGTGCCCATGCCCCCGGAGGCGATGGCGGCGCGCAGCTCGAACTGGCGCAACTGCATCGGCATCATGATGGACGCGCCGCACTTGACGCAGTCGGTCATCTCCAGGGGCGCGAGGGTGCCGGGGATGAAGACGCGCGCCCCGCACTGGGGGCACGTGACCATTTTCAACGATTTGCTGGCCGTGGACATCGGGCGGCGGGGAAAGGTACCGAGGTCCGTGTCCGCGACAAGCATGCGCTGCACGCTTTGCCGGGATCGGGTTTCCCGTCATTCTCAAGTCTCATGCTGCCGATGAGCACTGCAAGCCCCGTGCCGGATTTTGTGCGATTGTTCCGCGCCGACCCGTACCGCTTTGAGTTCGGCGCGCATTCCTCCGATTTCCCATGGTTCACCCTGGCCTCCGGCCCGGACATGGCGCTGGCCCGGCGCGCCGGGCTGCTGGCGGCGCATCCGGACCGGCATCTGCCTTGGACGCCTGCAGCGGCAGCGGTGCTGGATGGCCTGCTGGACTGGTTTGATGACGACCGGGTCCGACCTCTCCGCGGCCGCGGCCGTGAGGGGCTGGCCCGTCTGGCAGGGCTCTGGGAGCCGGATGTCGTGCTGCTGCGCCGGGATCCTGCCGGGGAGTTTCGCATGATCGGTGGCTGCGTGTGCGACCCGTCGTCGTGGGATCCGGCCGCCAAGCTGGGCCTCCGCGTGGCGGAGATTCACGCCCCGGTTCCCGGCTTGAACGAGCAGTTGGGCGGGCGCATCCAGGGTTTCCTGGACCGCTTGCCGGAGGACACGGTGATCTGCCGCGAGAACTGGGGGCTGGCGGCGGTCCCGGACCGCAATCTTCACCCGGAGGTGCCGCGCGGGCGGCTCGGTCCGAACACCTCGCCGGACTCGGCATGGCTCCGGGTCGAACATCAGGCCTTCCGGGCCCTGCCGGGAGTGCAGGGCCTGGTGTTTGTCATCTGGCTCACCGTGCATCCCCTCCAGGAAGTCCTCGAAACGCCCGGAGTCGCACCGCTGTTTCGCCGGCACCTGGAGACCATGCCGCCGGCGGTGGCCGAGTACAAAGGTCTGGCCGCGGCACGTGAGACGCTGTTGCGGCGCCTGTGAAGGTTTTGGGGCCGGGGGGGCGGGAGCTTCACACCTAGGACCGAGGGACACAGAGGAATCCAAGCCGATCATGCGGCGCTTCGCTCCCGTGCCTTGGAACGGTCAGGGACTCGCAACGCCCGTCCGTCCGCGATATCGTCCGCCCATGCCAAGCTTTGACATCGTGTCGCAGGTCAATTCGATGGAGATTGAGAACGCGGTGAACCAGGCGAAGAAGGAGCTGGCGACACGCTTTGATTTCAAGGACAGCGGCGCGGAGATCGTGCTGTCGAAGGACGAGATCCAACTGAAGGCCGGCGATGCCTTCAAGATGCGCCAGTTGTCGGAACTGGTGGTCGGGCGTCTTGCCAAACGGGGCATCAGCCTGAAGAACGTGGATCAGGGCGAGGCCGATCTGTCCCCGCTGGGACACGCCCGCCAGACCATCAAGATCAAGCAGGGGATTGACGGCGCGGCGGCGAAGGAGATTTCCCAGTTCATCCGCCAGCAGGGGTTCAAGGTCACGGCGGCCATCCAGGGCGCGGAGATCCGGGTCACGGGAAAAAGCCGGGACGACCTTCAGGCGGTGATCGCCGCGGTGAAGGGAGGCGACTGGCCGGTGGCGGTGAGCTTCGTCAACTTCCGGGAGTAGCCTCATCCCGGCCGCACGGCCCCGGTTCCGCGGGGATGCTCAACGCTGGATGGACCCGTCGGGGCAGGTCGCTGCCAGATACACCGCGAGCTGGACGCGCATCAGCCGGTCGTGCGGCGCCAGTTGTTCCAGCGATTCCCGCAGGGAACGCCGGGTGGCGGCACTCATCTGACCGCCGCAGAACAGGAGGTTCAACTCGTCGAGCAGCCGCGGTGCGTCCTCGGCGATGGCCAGCAGTTCGGTGTAGTCCGGCGAAAAGGCGTAGGCCGTCTGGATAAAGCCCCGCTCGGTGATCTCCCAGAGCTTGTTCGGGAAGGCGATGCTGCTGTAGCTGTCGAGGATCTGGAACGCGGGACCCACCAGTCCCTGGGCTCCGAGGAGGCCCGTCGGCTGGTAGTCCGGACGGAAGAAGTTGAAGACCGACGGCGAGAGCAGCGGCTCCTGCAGGGAGGCCCCGTAGAACTCGCGGAGATTCCACCAGAGCAGGTCCTGATGCCGTCCGAGGCGCGCCACCCGGGCAAGGTTCATCGCCCGCTGCACCGGTTCCTTGAGCCGGCCGTAGCCGGGCGCGGCGGCCACCCATTCGGGATCACGGGCCTCGGGATCGAGCAGGATGGCGCGGACCACCGCGCCGAGGTTGCCGCGGTGTCCGCTCCCGTCGTTGGCGAAGACGGCCGAAATCCGGGCCACGTAGTGGGTGCTGGGATTGCTGGTCACCAGGAACTGGATCAGTTGCCGGCTGATGAAGGGCGCCGCATTGGGGTGCTCCACGAGGTGGCGGAGGGCGTCATCCAGATCCCGGACCGCATTGCGCGTGGTTGCGGATCTGGCCGGGATGACGAAGCCCCGGAGCAGCGTCTTGGCCTCGAAGTCGTGGCGGTCCGCCCACAGGTCCATGGGCACGACCCCGTCCTGGTCGCGGTTGCCGCCGCGCCCCCAGCGTTCACCGCCAAACCACAGGCCGGTAAAGACGCGTGCCATCTCGGTGATTTCGCGGTTGCCATAGGTGGGCACCGGGTTGCCGCCGGCATTGAGCGTCCGGGTGCCGTCGGGATTCAGTTCCCAGAGTCCGATGGTAAACAACTGCATCACCTCCCGCGCGTAATTCTCGTCGGGGTACTGGTTGATGTCCGGACGGGCCTTCTGATTGCCGACCGCACTCAGGTAGATCCCCATCGCCGGATGCCGGGTGACGTCCCGAAGCAGCTCGAGGTAGCTGCCAAAGGCATGCTGCACCATGAGGTCGTAGTAGGATCCGAGGGTGAGCACCCGGTCCTCCAGGGTCGCGTCGTTGCGGGACACCACCAGGATCTGGCTGAGCGCGAAGGCTACCCGCTGGCGGAGCTGATCCGGACCCGAAATCGCCGCCCGGGCAAACGCGGTCGCCGTGTTGCGGCCGCTGATGCGCTGGTCGCCGGTGACCTGGTAGGAGGTGTCCACACGGGGGCCGTGGTAATCGTCCGTGATGGACTGGAGGTAGGGCAGGTGCCAGGTCGGAGGCTGCGCCATCTGGTCGTCAATCCATCCGGCGAATCCAAGCTGCTGCGCGCGGTCCAGATCGGACCGGGTGGGGCCGAAGGTGGCCTGCTGGAGCAGGCGGGCGGCCTGCACGCGCGACACCGCCTGCGAGGCCGTCACGGGGCCCTTCCGGAACTGCTCGACGAAATGGACATAGTCGCCGGAGACCGCGCCGCCGATCTGGCCGGTCGCCGAGATCCGGCGCACGGCGGACCGGATGCTGTCCGCACGGAACGGATCACTGCCCAGCACGCCTTCCGCCCAGTCGCTGACCCCGTCGCCGTCATAGTCCTGATCCTCGGTGTCCACGCGGTACAGTTCGGTCGGCTCCAGTTCGATGCGGTCCGGCAGACGGACGAAGGATTGGCCATCCACCGTGAGCGGCGGGGCGGCATACTCGATCCAGTCGTTGGTGCCCGACTTCCAGAACAAGGCCTGGCGCTTGAGCGGTTCCAGCGGCCATCGCAGCTCGACGTCGGGAGGCACCGCAATGAAGGCGAGCGCAATCCCCGATTGGGAGTCGAAGGGATTGGTTCCCCAGAGCGCCTCCTGCGCGTTGCTGTGGCCGTCGGCATCCGCATCTCCGGAGGGCGGCAATCCGAAGGCGCGGTAGCGGATTTCCCAGGCATCCGGGAGTCCGCTGCCGTCCAGGTCTTCGGTCACCGGCCAGGCAAATCCGGCATAGGGCGGCCGGCTGGCCGGTTGGGCCGGGTCGGAGGCGTTGGCCACTTCCAGGCCGTCGGCGATGCGGTCGCCGTCGGTGTCGGGCTGCCGCGGGTGGGTGCCGCGCAGGTACTCCTGGCGGTTGGCAAGGCGGTCGTTGTCCAGATCCCGTTCCCCGTCGGACGCGTCCAGGGGGTCCAGTCCGTGGGCCGTTTCCCAGACGTCCGGCATGCCGTCGTCATCCGTGTCGCGGACCGAGGCGAGGGCTGGCAGCGACTCGAGCGGCGTCGGGGAGAAGTACAGCGCCACGCCCTTGTGGGGCGCCAGCAGGGTGCGTCCGGTCACGCCGTC
>JAFLEG010000182.1 GCA_017302195.1 Verrucomicrobiota bacterium | reverse complement strand
ATCGCTCCACAGAACTACCGCGAGACGCCTGGCGGGATGCAGTTCCTCAATGCGACCACAGGCGAGTTCCACGCCGTGGCCCTGGCGGGCGATGCCGAGGCGGTCGGATGGCGGATCTACGCCTTGGGCGACGTGCTGGATCCCGACACGTACAAGCTGGTCGGGGGCACCGCATTCTTCCGCGTGGATCAGGATGGGCCGTGGCATGCGCCCTATCTCTCGGGGCCAGCCGACGATCCCGCCATGCTGTTCGGTCCTGCCGATGCCCAGGTGACCGGTGGAAACTACCGCATCCAAGGCGGCCGATGGCAGCTCCGCAACGTGACCACCGGCCAGCATCACAGCTTCTTCCTGCTCGGCTCCAACACTGACCCGACGTGGGCCATCGGCCCCGGAGAGTGAATCCCATGATGACTCGTCTGCTCCTCGTTCTGTCGCTCGCCTGCGCTGTGCGCGCCCTTGGTCAGTTCAGCCCGCTTTCGGAGGGGGTGACTGCCAATCCGTTCACGGGAGCGCTGAAACGGCCCACCAACTTCTTCCACGCCAATCGCGATCTGATCGTGGAAGCGGTCGGAACGAACGAGTTCGGGATTCCTCCCGACACCCTCATCATCCGGCCGGTCATTACCAATGGCACCGTCGGCGGCACCCTCACGCTCGGGCCCGGCGCCGTCCTGGTGGGGCGGTTGATCGCAATCGAGGGGGATCCGAGCACCCTGAGCAGCACCAACGCGATCACCAAGGGCTACGTGGACCAGGTGACCGGGGTGATTTTCAGCGCGCTCGATCAGCGCACCACGCTCTTCGTCACGAACCTTGCCCAGCTCCGGGCGGTGTCTGCCTTGAGCCTGGACCGATACCGCCCGGCCGAAGTTCTTGAGGACACTGGCGGCGACAAGGCGAAGGGCCGCTGGATCTGGCATCCGTTCCTTGTGGCGGGAGAGACCGCACAGATCGTCCGGCCGAACAGCCTGGGTGTCTTGGACCCCGGCCGGTGGATCAAGATGGATCCGCAGAATGCCGTTCTTTCCGGGAATACCGTGGTGCCGTCCGGGTCCTCGCTGGATGTCGCCAGCGGCGGGACCGTCAACGTCGCGTCGGGCGCCACCTTCAGTGCCACCAAGGTGACGGTCACCGGCACGCCCACGGCCGGCACGGACGCCGTCAATAAGACCTACACCGACCTGCAGGACCTCCTGGGCAAACTCTACACCGACCAGGTGAAGACACGGATCGTTCCCAACCTCGCCGCCCTGCGGGATCTCCCCATCACCACCGAGGACTACATGCTCGCCGAGGTGCTCTTCAGTACCGGCGGGGATGGCAGCGCGGGCACTTGGTTCTGGGATCCGGACTCGCTCGCTCCATCCACGGCTGTGTGCGTCACCTCCAATGCCGGCGATCCCGGCCGCTGGTTCAAACGCTGATCTCCACCCCATGCGCTCCCTCCGCTTCATCATCCTGTTCCTGGCGATCGTTACCGCCGCACTCGCGCAGCAGAACACGCCGCGCATCCTGCCCACTGTCGCCGACATGCTGGCGATCCCGCCCGCACGCCTGGCGTCAACCACCGTGGGCGAGAGCACCAACTGGCTGGCCTGGGTACAGACCACAGGTGACACCGCGCCGGGCACCGGAACTCGCTATTGGCGCTGGGACCAGGCCAGCACGGAGACCACCAACACCCTGGCCAACGGTGGGCCGCTCGCCTATCCGGGCGCCCCCACTCAGGGCCGCTGGTATTCGGTGGGTGCGGTCCTGAAGGGGGGTGTGGCCAGTCGCGTCATGGTGACCGACCCGAGCGGTGTTCCCACGACCAGTGCCACTCCGTCCGCCGACCTGGGGTTGCTGGCCGGAGGCACCGCCCCCTTCGAGGGCCGGATCAATTCCCTCCAGGCGTCGTTGGCCACCAAGGTTTCCGCCGGGGATCTGCCGGTGAACGTAACCGACTTCGTTGGGGTGGACTTCACGGACACCAATGACGACACCGACGGCATCAATGCCGCGGTGACCTATGCCCGCACCAACGGCCGCGAGCTGTGGTTCCCGGACGGGCTATGCCGGGTGCGGCCGGACGGCGTGAACCTGGAGGATGTGACCATCCGTTGCGGGGCCACTGTGTTCGAGGCCACGACCCACCCCACGGCCAACTTCGGTGGGGCCGATCTGGTCTGGGGCCTCTTCAACATCACCGGCAAGGTGGTGATCTACGGCAACGGCTTCACGGTCTTCAACGGCCGTCGGGATGACGTGACCTACACCACGTCGGAGACCTACCGGCTCGCCGCATTGAAGTCCAACGGGGGCACCTCACTGCTCGTGGAGGGCTGCATCTTCCGCGATTGGGTCCACCAATCCATCTACCTGCGGAACATGGATGTGGCGGAGATCCGGAATAACATCTTCGACGACACCCACCAGGATCTGCGGACCTTCCGGGTGAAGCGCCTGTACGTGCACCACAACACGTTTCTCAACAAGCGTTTCATCACCACCGGGGTGAGCGCGTCGGCCAACAACCTGGATGGGGCTGATGTGTGCGTGTACGCGGACAACTACCACGGCCTGGCCTATTCCTCGGTGCCCCAGGCGTCGGAGGTGTACGCGTCCTGGTGTCAGTTCTTCACCTGCTTCGGGGCTCGCGTGCAGGGGAACTATTTCGAGGGGTTCACCGCGGACACCACCACGGCCAACATCAACGTGATGGCCTACGATTCGAGCTGGGGCTACGTGGGCCAGAACATCCTGGCCAGCCAGCACAACGCCACCACCTTCATCCTCCTGGAGGGCACCTGCAACGCAGTGGTGGATGCCAACGTGGGGGCAGGTCGGAAAACGAAGTACATGCCCTTTGCCTACGCGTCCACCCGGAGCCGCTCGGGCAACCTGGTCACCGTCACCACCACGACCCCGCATGGCTTCACGAAGGGGATGCAGCTCACCGTCACCGGCTTTTCCGATGCCACCTACAACGGGTCCGTGACGGTGGCGAATATCCTCAGCACGACCGTCTTCACCTACACCCTGAACGGGACGGATCTGGGCACCACGGCGGACGCGGGCGGGCTGATCAACTGCGCCCGCACCTACACGGGCTTTGGGATCTATGCCATCGAAGCCAACATCGTCGGCAACTACCGATTCCCCGGCGCCCTGGAATGGCGTGAGCCCGGCTCGCAGCTCCGCAGCCGCACCGAGGCCAACGGGCTCATGCTGCGGGCGAACATCCTGCTGGGGTTCCACACCGGGATCTGGGTGGGAGCCAGCGACACCGACATCGTCGAGAACCGCATCACCGGCAGCGAACTCACCGCCTTGCGCCTGGGCGCCCGGCTCACCTCCTGGGAAGGCCTGAACACCCTGCTGCCCACCATCCACCGGTGCCGGAACATTCGGGTCATCAACAACTACCTCTCCTACAACCGCGGCAACGCCATCCGCCTGGCTGCGGTGTTTGGATTGGAAGTGCGGGGGAACACCTGCGCCGGGAATGAAAACGACGCCATCACGATGGACATGCCGAGCAGCAACTCGGGCACGGTCCTGGCGGGTTCCACCACCACCTCCATCAACATCTCAACCAGCCTGGGGACCTCGGACCGGGCATTCTACTCGGTCTATTTCCCGGACACCGACCAGGTGGCGTACATCAAATCGAACACCTCGGGCAACCTGGTCCCGATGACGGCCTTGGCGGTCGCCCCCAGCACCGGGCACCGGTACGTGATCAGCTACGGGGTCGGGGACAACTACGAGTTCATCAAGAACCGCTTTTTCGATGATGCCAGCATTGAGGGGATGAACGGGATTGTGTCCTACAATCCCACCCAGCAGATCGGTCCGGGCGGCACCAACTTCTTCGCCATCGAGACCCGTGAGCGGCAACTCTTCCAAGTCGGTCGCCGCTTCACTTTGGTGGGAGCCCTGGACACCGCGGCCAGTCTGACCGCCCGTGTCGCCTGGGTGGATCCCGTGTTTGCCGACCGGGTGTGGTGTGAGCCCACGTCCCCGACGGCCGGTACCTTCCGCACCACCGCGGGCGGACCCGTGAAGGCGGGGACCGGCACGGTGTCATTTACGGACGGCGCCAGCCCGCCGCTTCAATGGGAGTCCCGGTCCCTCCTGACGGGATCCGGCACCCTGTTCGCCGAGCAGCTCGACAACTCCCGCTGGATCGGCGTGGCGGGCAACTGGGGAATGATCGGCTACGTGGAGAGCAACACGGCAGCCCGCATGCCGGCCGGGTACCGAACCAGCTTCTCGGGCCAATCGTTCCTCTACATCCAGGCGGACGTGACCTTCGTCCCGGTACAGAACTCCGCTTTCAAGATCTTCGACACGCCGGCCCGGTGTAACTTCGACGACAACCTGACCTGGGGGAACACCGATGGGACGCCCTACAGCATTGACCTGGCGACCGCACCCAACGCGCTCCCCAAGCTCAGTGGCGCCACGCCCACCATTGGCCGCTACAAGTTCTACCGGTTGGCCAACACCAGCGCCACGACCATCACGGCCTTGCCGGGTGCCACGCCAGGCTACAGTTGCGTGATCCAAGGCGACGGCCAGACGACGTTCGACCTCAGCGGCACCACGCTCAAGGGCAACGCTGGGTCCGACAAGGCGGTCTCCGTCAATGCCTACGCCCACATCTTCGTCGGGAACGGCTCGGTCTCTGTCACGGTTGCCGAGTCCCCCTGAACCTCTCTCAGCCTCAACTCGAATCCATAGAATCCAATGCCTGCTCTCCCTGTCCCCGGAACTCTCGCCGCCAAGCGCTCCGTCACCGGACGCCTGTACTTCAAGGAGCGGCTCTCCCCTGGCGCGCTCGCCGCCGAGGAGACCGATCTCGGAAACGTGCTGAAGTGGAAGCGCACCAACAAGACCGAGACCCTCGAACACATGGCCAGCCGTGACGGCATCCGGGTGGTGGACGACACCATGGTCCACACCCTCGGCTGGGGGTACACGTTCACCCTGGACGAGTTCGGCGAACTCGCTCTTGCCTTGATCGCCAAGGCTCTGGGCGGAACCACCGTCACCCAAGCGGCGGTGGCAGCGGCGTCCACTGTGACCATCAACGACGTGGTCCAGGGGTTCTCGTACTACATCGGCAAGGTCAACGTGGTCCTGGAGAACGTGAAGGTCGGGGCGGCGCTCAAGACCGGCTACACCTTCAATCCGGCGACCGGCTACATCACCATCCTGCCTGGTGGGGACATCGCCGATCTGGCCGACATCATCGTCCAGTACTCGGCCGCGGCCGCGACCTTCAGCCGGTTCACGGCTGGGGATACCCCTCAACGGCGGGGGGTGTTTCGGTTCTACGAACAGGACCAGAACTCTCGGGTGGTGCGAGCAATCCACACCTGGGAAGGCAACATGTGGGTGAATGAGGATGCCGAGCAGACCGCCGAGGCCTACGGCACCTTCGAGCTGAACTGCTCCTGCTCGACGCCGCCGGTGGTGGACGAGCGGCAGAACTGACGGTTGCGACTGGGACTGACGAAGAGGAACACCATGAGCACCCCAAATGTAATGACCCCCGAGTCCGTGGTCCGACTCGCCGCCGGTCAGTCTGTGACTGTCCGGGAGATGCGCTGGCCCCAGATGCGTGTGTTTCTGGATCGCCTGGGCGGCCTGGCCAACAGCCTGGGCGCCGCCTTGCGGCCCGCCGGACCGGCCCCCGGCGGCGGCCTTGCGGAAGTCGGGGCATCGGTACTCACGCAACTGCCGGAACTGATCCGCAGCAGCAGCGACCTGAGCGAGGAACTGATCCGGGGCTGCGTGCCTGAGGTCGCGGCCGGTCGCCTGATCCTCGACGACCTGGCGGCCAGTGATGCACTGCGACTGCTGGACGCCAGCCTAGCAGTCACCTTGAACGAGGAGGTCCTCGGTCTGGGAAAATCCGTGGCCGGTCGCGTCGCGGCCGTGATGGCGCCGGCTACTCCTTTGACGAGGCCCTCGCCACTCAGCTCGACGCCCTGATCGCCTGCGGTTGGACCTACGGCGATCTGTGCAACCTCACCTTCCGCCAACTGCTGCTGTTCCAGCGTGCGGCGGCCACCCGGTTGCGAGCCCAGGCCGATGCAGTGAAGCGGCGATCCCGCCGGTAAGCCCATGAGCACCGCCACCCAGGGAATTGACATCGTCATCGGCGCCCGGACCCAGCAGGCGTCGGCGGCGATGAACCTCCTGCATGGGTTCGTGCAGGGCATCGGCATGGCGGTCGCCAATTTTGCCGGCCGCGCGGCACGGGCGCTGGGTGAGATGACCGGGCAGGCCCTCCATACGGCAGACGAAATGGGCAAGCTGGGCCAGAAGACCGGCACCACCGCGGAGCAGATCTCGGCCCTGGCGCACGCCGCCAAGCTGAGCGACGTGGGTCTCGGGGAGCTGGAAGTCGGGATCAAGGGCCTGAGCCAGTGGATGGAGAAGAACGGCATCATCGGCCGGGACGTCATCGAGGTGATGCTGGAGCAGGCGGATGCTCTCGCGGGAATGGCCGATGGAGCGGCTAAAACCAACCGGGCCATGGATCTGTTCGGCAGGTCCGGGCAGCAGATGATCCCGTTGCTGAACCAGGGCAGCGAGGCGCTGCGGGAGCAGATGGAGGAGGCCCGTCGCCTGGGAGTGGTGGTGAGCGGGGAGACGGCCCGCGGAGCCGAGGTCTTCAACGACCGGATGACGGTGATGAAGACGGCGTTGGAAGGGGCCTTCATGCAGCTCGCGGAGCGGCTGCTGCCTGGGCTCCTCGAACTGTCCGACGCCATGATGGCCACCCTGGAGAACGGGGGGCCGTTCCTGGATTTCCTCCTGGAGGCCGGGAATCTCATGGGAAAGGCGGCACAGGCTGCTGGGTGGCTCGCCGAGAAATGGCAGCAGTCCACCACCTGGCTGGGATCGTTCGCGGGCTCGCTCGCTGCCGGCCTGAGCGTCCAGGAGGCGTGGGACGAAGCGAGCCGGGATGCCGCGGCTTCCCAGGAAGCGTTTCGGGAGTCGGTCAGCCGGTACCGGCAGGCCCGAGAGGACGGAACGGAGGGGGATCGTCGGGCCACCAGGGAGACCGAAGCTCTGGCGACGAGCTACGACACCCTGCGGATGCGTCTGCAGCAGTTGCAGGCTCTTGCGGAGGGCAGCACCGGCGAACGCCGGGCGGCGGGACTGCGGATGCAGTTGGATCTGCTGGCTCAACTGGAAGCCCAAGCAGGGGAAGCCACCCAGATGATCGCGGATGGCGGCCTCCTGTACACCGAGGAAGGACTGAAGGCTGCCGAGCGACTGCTCGACATCGAGCGGGCACGTCAGCAGGTGATGCGGGAACTTTCCGCGATGACCTTCTCCGGACGCCTCCAGCAGAACATCGAGGCCATGGGCACCAGCATGCAGCGGCTGGCGGACTACACGAGCAGCTTCGTCGTCGGTGCGATGCAGGGTCTCTCAGGTGCGCTGACCGATGTCATCATGGGCACGAAGAGTGCGGCGCAGGCCTTCACCCAGTTCGGATTGAGCCTGCTGGCGAACTTCATCGCCAGCGTCCTGGAGATGATCCTGATCGCGAAGGTCGCCATCCCGCTGCTGACGTACCTGGGGATCCTCTCCGGCGGAGCGACCGCCGGCACGGGATTGGGAGTGACCATGGCGGCGCTGGCGGCTGGCACCGCCGCATCCTCCGCTGCCACGGCGGGCTTTGCGTCCGGGGGACTGGTACTCGGCCCCGG